>CBDUIU010000025.1:0-14430 GCA_965367335.1 uncultured Saprospiraceae bacterium | reverse complement strand
GACCCTATCACGGTTGGCTGTTCGCAGCCAACCGTTTTTTTATGTCACAATTACCTGTAATTTATCCCAACTTTACTTTTTGCCTTTTAACACGCGGTTTTTTACTATTTTCCACTACCCCCTTTCCGGTATTTTGTATATGCTTTGAATATTTTTTCATATTAAAGATTGATTATTATTATTTATTTTATTTAAATATAAAAAACACATTTTCACGTGATTATCTAACAAGACTGATTCAGTTCAACTTTTTATTCCTTTTTATCCAGCCAACCAGCATAACGTCACGACTTGCCCCGTATGCTTAAAGCCTTTAGATTTGTAGTATCAATTGAAGACAAAACCCTCCTTTTTTCCTTCCCACCATACTTCCTCCTTAGTTTTATAAGTGATTTGCAATCCCCTCTCATTATACTTTCAGAAATAATTTTTACCAAAATACTTACAATTGTCCACTGACTAATTTGGGACAAACTTAATTCTAAACACTACACGACCACTTACACTTTTACAAAAGGAAAGCCTAAAAACATTTTAACATGGATCGAATCTTACAAACACCTACACAGGTGACTGGTACCGCTATGTCACTTCTCAACAGCCTTGTTCTTTTGCTGTTATTTACCACCACAACCCTGGGCCAATCTGCTTTGATTAATCGCTCTGCATCTAACACTGTAAAATGCGACGATCAAACGGAGTATGGCGTGTATTTGAAATTTGATAATCTGGAAAATCACTATTCTATCACGGACGGTCAGTTTACCGAATACGAAGATGGAACCGCAGATTTCTCAGCTGTTATCATTAATAATGACGACAGTAGCATCAAATTTAATCTGGAAGTAACTTTCTCAGATAGAACTTATCATGCGCCCGATGGGAGTCCGAAAAGTAATATGTGTTATAATGAAAGTACTGCAGACTGGTACTATTACACCACTACCCGCGGTTCACTTACCGGACTAGACTACGCAGCTGGGGCTCAAATCATATTTGACAGAAGAGGACCTGCTTTTCAAGTAGGTACCGGTGCTAACGTGACTGATAGTGAGATCTTTGGAGGAAGTGGTTGGTTGGACCTGGTTATCCGTCGTCAGCCTTATAGTAATTTACAATTATCTGGAAGTCGCGGAGATATTAATATTCGTTTAAGTGGAAGCAGCCTACCTGAAGATTGTGATAATTTAACTTCAGGTGGAAAAATCGGCAATTATGAACTGGCATGTGAGCCCTTCGATGCAGCAAACATAGTAAATCTGGAGAGCCCTTCAGGCGGCAATAATGCGATGATCCAATATATTTGGATGACCACCACTGACCCGAGTCAACCTGTTCAGAATTGGACGATGATTCCAGGCGCCAATAGTGACAGTTATGATCCGGGTATCATTACGGAAACTACTTATTTCCTACGCTGTGCTCGTCGTCTTGGCTGTATAGGTTACTATGGTGAATCCAATGTTATCGCAAAAATCGTCAATGGTGATGATCAAGCTTTGGATTGTGGAATAGATACAAAAAAGCAGATCAGTGGAGATGTGTCTAATGTGTTATATAACTCTGGCGTTGATTACGCTACTAATTTACTGGGTGCCATTGATGGGGAAGTTGCTAAATTTCACGATGAAAACGATTATATTGTTGTAAAATTAGATGAAGAATTAGAAGCTGGACAACAATATACCATCAGCTGGAAATATCGCAATTATACTAGTGGATATGCTAACGCTGAATTTGCAAAATTGGAAGTCTACGAATCCATTGATGGAAATAACTTTAGCTTTAATACAACCCTCCACACTGATAATAAACAATTCCTTGTCCATCAAACATTGACAGCAACGACAAATACCCGTTATCTTAAACTTGCGAACAGTACAGAAACCCCTGACTTCCAGGTGGATGCTGTGTCCTTTTGTAACAGTATTTGTGAAAATAACAACCCAACTGCATGTGTTTTGCAAAATCACGGAACAGATGGTAATACCGGAGCAGATCGCCTGGTTTGGTTAAAATTGAATGATGGCACTGTTTACCGATATCAAATAGATGAAAGTACTGCTCAACTTATTGAATATAAAGATGGTACTGCCTTTTTAGTAGGAACCTTGTCTCGAATCAATGACCCTTGTTACCAATTTGCCTTCTCCGTTAAATTATTAAACAAAAGCGACTGGGACACCTGGTCAGCATTAGGTCGCAGCTACAAACCTAACAATGCTGTTACTTCTGACCACACCACTTGGTCGTATTATGAATTAGACGAGTTCCGCTCTTCATTCACCGGATTGAATTGCCACCAGGGAGAAAGCATCCAATTGACTCATAGTCCTTCTAATCTCGAATACGGTTTTCAAGTGGGTGTAGGTGCTAACCTGAAAAATGGATCATATGGAATTTCCGGTTGGTTTGAGTTTACCGGTGATTTTAACGGCCATGGTGATTTTAACGGAAACCTCGGCAACTGTGAGGAAGTAGATAATCCTCAAGTTGTATTCGGTAACCGCGTTTTTGAAGACATTAACGGTAATGGCATTCAGGATGATGGTGAGCCGGGAATTGAGGGCGTAAAAATTGGGTTAGCTGGGGCCGATATCAATGGAAATGGAGTTACAGCAGAAACGGTAACCAATCAGAATGGTGAGTATACCCTGACCGTAGCCTTACCAGGTACCTATAAATTTGTCTTTAGTCAATTGCCTCCAGGTTTCTTTGCAACAGCTCGCGATGAAGGCAATGACGAAGCAGTGGATAGTGATGTACTTCCATTAAGTGGATGCACATTATTAGCTGGATACGGTTTTGGTCAACACAATGACATTGATGCGGGTTATTTCCAGTATGCCAGCGTAGGAAATCTGGTTTGGGAGGATAAGGATGGAGACGGCAAATGGGATGGTATTGAGCCAGGCATCAGCGGAGTAACTGTGAACTTACAAGGCGCTACAGGTGCCGGAGAAGTCGTGAATAAAACTACCTCTACCAATGGTAATGGCATCTATTTCTTCGATGGACTTACTCCTGGTAATTATACGATTAGTTTTGATATTGATCCAGATTACCAAGTTACTTTCTTGAACGTTGGTGGTGATGATTCGGTTGACAATGACGTTTTCCCTAGCCTTTCCACCGCAAACTTCGGTCTTTTCTCCGGTGACCTGAATAATGATATGGATGCCGGTTTCTATTTACCCGTGACAATTGGCGCTACTTCGTTTGATGACCTCAATAACAACAGTATCCGTGACAACGATGATGTTTTAGTTCAGGATCTTACCATTCGATTATTACGCAAAGCTTCAAATGGCATCTTTGATACTTACGAAAGTCAAAATTCTTTAATAGATGGAACCGTATTATTTGAAAATGTTCCTCCGGGAGAATACAAGCTACAAGTTGACGAAACTACACTACCCACTAATTATGTTTTCATACCGAACCCTAACAGCGGCGTAAATGACAATATTGACAGTGATGTCAATGCAACGGGCATGATCAACGGAATTATACTCAAATCTGGAGATCCTGATGACCTAAGCTTTGGGGTTGGCATTATCAATCAATCCATTCTACCGGTAGAGTTACTCTATTTTACAGCAGACCTTTACCGCAACAATCGCTCTTTACTTCAATGGGCTACAGCCAGTGAACTGGATAACCGCCACTTTGTTATCCAACGTTCTTTGGATGGTAAAACTTTCGAAACGATTGATGTAGTGGCCGGTGTTGGTAATAGCAGTGAGCTTAATGAATATAGTTACGTCGATAAGGCACCTTACTTTGGCAAAAACTATTATCGCTTGAAGCAGGTTGACTTTAACGGTGATTATGACTTCTCTTCAATCCAATCTGTATCGGTTGAACGAGATGGCGTATCTGAAGCCTTGGCTTACCCTAACCCTACTAAGGACAGAACAACTCTTAGAGTTGTGGAGCCTTACGAAGCTGATGCGAAAATTACCGTTGTCAATACCTTAGGGCAAACGTTGAAAACGTTAACTTTAACAGCTGGCAAAAATAGTTTGACGATAGACCTAAGTGCTTTTGAAGCTGGATTCTACTATATCCAACTGGAATACCAAGGCCGTCAAAAATTAACTATGCCTGTACTAAAAATACAAGATTAAACAACTGTAGTACCTGCAGTTTAAAGATGTAAAATAGCGGATAAAATTTGATCAAGGTCGGGAGTACTGTTTCAGTGCTCCCCCTTTTTTTGTCCTCATTCTAAATTCATAATAAATATTTATAAAATCCTAATGTTTCAGGAACATTTTTACTCACAACTACGTTTTTATATCAGAACATATCACAGTTAATAACATATTATTTAATAACTTGAAAATATATAAAAGCTAGTTTTGTAAATTTCCCTGAACCGTCATACAGCTAATTATGATCCCTTTAAATAAAATTTTACTCCAATTGGCATTACTCTGCCTTCCTTTTGGATTATTTTCTCAAGTCAAAGCAATGATTAAGCTTGATAACTCCCAGACAACTACGGTCGTCAAAGCTGATCAATCCACTGATGAGGTCATCCTATCTCAATTAGACATTGATGATTTTGGGATGCATGAAGTCATCCGCATTGTTTATGAGGATAAGCCTACTGAAATAAATACACTATTAAAACCAACCAATGTTATCAGCTCAACTCGCCAGGAGGAAACAATTGAAGTGGCCTTTACCAATAATGATAATAGTATTGAATTAACAAGCTCTTTCGTTGAGCCACAACTTACGGAGCCGACTTTAATTCAACAGAATATGGTTAGCAGCCGACATGCGGCAAAAGTGGAAGCCCCAGAGGTGACCATTCAAAAAAAGAAACTAAATCCATATCATTCCGGCGATTATCCGGTGTATACGAATAAAAAGCGGGTTCATAATCCGCGGTTTAAAAAGAAGAGAAAAATACGAAAGCAAAAGCGAAAAGGTTGTCCCAGATTTTAGAAAATCAGCCTTGTGTTAAATTACGTGGAAATAAACTTTTAAGAGACAGCCTAAGCATCAAGCGTCTATCCTATCCTGGTTTAAAGCTCGTTTATACGTAGCTAAACATCGTTCTCTGGCGAACTTATGATCGACTATGGGAGCCGGATAATCTGATGTTCCGTATTCAGGCAACCACTTGCGGACGTACTTTTCTTCTTTATCAAATTTCTTCTTTTGTGATTCCGGATTAAATATGCGAAAATAAGGTGCAGCGTCCGTTCCACAACCGGCAGCCCATTGCCAACCTCCATTATTAGAGGCTAGGTCAAAGTCGAGGAGTTTTGCGGCAAAATAGGCTTCACCCCAACGCCAGTCGATTAGCAAATGCTTTGTTAGAAAACTGGCAACAACCATCCTTACCCGGTTGTGCATATAGCCCGTTGCATTGAGTTGCCTCATCCCCGCATCTACTAAAGGATATCCGGTTTTACCTTCGCACCATTTTTTAAAAGATGCCTTGTCATTGTGCCACTCTATCTTAGCATACTTAGGTCGGAAAGGGCCAGTGGCAACGTGAGGGAAATGCGCTAGAATCATGGCGTAAAAATCTCGCCAGATCAGTTCATTTAAATAGGTTTCACTAAGTGGAATCGCCCGCAAAGCCTTCTGACGTATACTGATCGTACCGAATCGATAATGAATGCCCAGATGTGTGGTGCCTTCCTCATCAGCTGGAAAATTTCTCGTTTCATTGTAGTGTTTTATCCGACTCTTACTCACCTCCTTTGGTGGAAATTCTGTTGTTGTAGCCTCAAAACTCATCGAGGACAAACTAGGAATAGTCAAAGGCTTCATTTTTATAAAGCCGTCAAAATATTTCTCGGTTGGGTAAGGTTTCAGGAAAAATGAAGCGGTTATGGTCTCCCCTGCTTGCTGCCAATTAGAAATCCTGCTTTCCAATTTTTCTTTCCATTTTCGACTATAAGGCGTAAACACGGTATAAGGCGTTCCATCATTTTTTAAAACTTCATTTTTCTCAAAAATAACATGATCTTTAAAAGTAGAAAGCGCGATACCTTTTTTTTCTAACAATTCTTTTACTTTACCATCTCTAGCTATGGCATAAGGTTCAAAATCGTGATTGGTGTAGACATGGCCAATTTGATAATCTTGCGTGAGTTGTTGCCATATCTCTTCAGGCTTTCCGTAGCGGACATCTATGGTAGTACCCTGATTTGCCAGGGCTTCGTTCATTTCTGTAAGCGTGTGATGAATAAAATGGACCCGAGCATCCTTTTTGTCTTCCAGTTCATCTAAAATATGGGTATCAAAAATGAAGAGTGGCAGCACAGGCGAACCTGATCGCAAGGCATGATATAACGCGGCATTATCGTGTAACCTCAAATCTCTACGAAACCAGACAATGTTAATTTTTGACATATTATTTTAGCTTTGCTCGTATAAACAGGCCAGTCTAATTAATGTTTAATTTAAGAATACGGAAGTCCTGGCTGTTAGCATTAAGCCATCAAACGCTTTCACTGGTTAATTAGACCAGGAGACCTTTAGCAATTTATTGATTTAATCTCCTTGTTCCTGCGTAAGAAGTTTTGGTGAGTTGGGTGTATCTGCGACAGAAGCCCCACTGAGTAAGTCAATTTGTCCTTTAATTTTTCCTAACCTCTGTACTTCAATCCCTTCCCAGGTAAGCCCACAATCATTATGGAGCTGAGCGCCGTCAAGAATGAGATGCCCTTTGGGAGCAATCGTGATTTTGCCTCCCGGCGGAATAGAAACCCGGCAGCGCATGATCAGCATTCCGCCATCAGCAATGACAAGATTTCCTTCTAAGTCTTTCGCAGAATTCCAGGCCACGGTATCGCGAATTGTGATCGTTTTCTTTGGATTAAGTCGGCACCAGGTGCGTTCCAACATTGGACGTACACTGTAGTTTAACTTTGAAAGATTATAATGAATCGTGCCGATCTGGCAAGGAGAAATAGCAATTTGGAATGCATTATAGTCCATGATATTGTTTCCCCAAAGTGAATCGCAGGGGGGTGTGTCTGATTTATTCCAGCAATTAGGATTTTTCGGTGTATCATCGCAACCATCATTGTAGCGCCAGGTATGTCGCAATCCGAGATTGTGCATGACTTCATGTTTAAATTCTCTACAAGCGAACCAAGCCGGGCGAGCAGGTTTCAGCTTTCCATCCTGCATGGTAACTTTTGCAAATCCATAATGCCAACCTCCGACTTTCAACCACCTGCCAAAAGCGATTCCACGACCAAAAGGCTTAAATGTTGGCGATCCTATACTATCCGGATGAACGCCCATAACAAACACATTCATTACACTATCTTCCTGAATCGCATATTTCGCAAAAACCTCTTTATTGTGATGATTAACGTGCTTGCCTTTCGCAATCATGAAGAATAGCTCATCATCATAATGATGGTAAATGCCATCGTCATTTGGATCATTGGGGAGCGGCGCTAATTTAATGCGAAACTGGGAATCCAAAAGTGGATCATTATGACCTATGGGAAGCCTCATCCGGTGGTTCTTCTCCAGTTCCATGTTTCCATAGTACAAAATATCTTTAATCCAGCTCCGGGCATCCTTGTGGTTAAAATTGTAAGTACTATCAGCTTTGCACATGATGTGAAAATTAACTCGCAGGGTTTTTCTCATAGTATGATCCAAATGAGCAGTATCCGGTATATAATTTAATTTATTCCGGCAGCTACGCGAATTACCCTCACAATTTTCAGGAACTATAAAACCATGTAATGGAGCAATTTCATCAACAAATTGATATTTGATTTTTGGCGAACAAGTAAGTATTAATAAAAAAAATGGTGAAAACCATAGTAATCGCTGCATGTGTTTTACTATTTTTGCGAAACATCTGTTTGTTATAGAACAAAATTAAAAAATTCATGAAACTGACCAATTATTGCTTATGCTTCTTTATCCTGTTAGTAGTCGGCTGTGCCAGCGAGACAGTAGAAGAAAAAATTGATAAGGCTGAGCAAGCCTATGCCGCTAACCCTGGAGTTGAAACCGGACAACCCTTAATGGAGCTACTTGTAGCAAATGTATCTACCGGGTCCGACACAGCCATTTACCGGCTCAGCCAAGCTGCTACGATATACCAACAAGTCTCAGATCAACTCACCAGCGGTGCCAATAAAGCTTTTTTGTTGAAAATGAAAGCACACACTGAGGCAATCAGGAGTGGGATGGAAACTTTGTCCAAGCAAATGTATAACGAAGCCGAACATCAATTGGACGCCGATAAAGCTAATGACTATATCAGTACTTGCCAAGTATACGCGTTAATTCAACCCGACGACACAAAGAGTCCTGTCTATTTATTCAAAGCAGCCGAAACTGCCCGGGCCATGCGCAATTTTGATAAAGCCATTGAGTTGTATGATAATATCTATGATAACTATCCGGATTATGAGAAACATGCTCAAACCCTCTTCCTAAAGGCTTTTACCTTGGATAATGACCTTAAGCGACATGATGAGGCCATAGGTCTATATGAGCTTTTCCTAAAGAAATATCCGGACAATGACTTTGCCGATGACACCCAATTCCTTCTTGCCAATTTAGGTAAATCCGATGAGGAGATCATCCAGAAATTTGAGGAAAAAAAGTAAATCATAAGAGCTAGAATGGATAAAGGTGAATGATAAACGTAGATTATCATTCACCTTTTATCTTTCATATAATTAGCTATTCTGATTAAAATTTGGGTAAAAAATATCCAGCTTTTAGAATATTGATTATCTTCACCTCTTAATTAGTGAAAATTCGCTACTCACCCCAACTAGCCAACGCTAAACAATTCATTTTTAGAAGACAGGTTCCCCAAACCAAGAAATCGCCCGATAGGAGACAATTAATTGAAATAATATTTTGTCTAACGAGGGTTTTCTGCAAATTTTACTATTTTGCTAAAGATTCGACGAATTAGCTAAAAATTGAATACCTACGTATGAAACTTAAAATTACACTCTTCAGCTTGCTGATGCTGCTATGTGGCGCCCATCATCTTCTGGCTCAGAATATTATTAAGGGGGAAGTGACAGAAGAAGGCACTAAAGAACCCTTGATCGGTGCATCCATTCTTATTAAGGGTACTGGAATTGGCGTAGTCACAGACTTCGATGGTAAATTTGAATTGGATGTCCGGGATACTCCTTTTCCATTAACTTTAGAGATCAGTTATGTGGGCTATGGTAATCAAGACGTGCCCTTGACTTCCTCGGGAGAAGAGGTTAAAGTCGTACTTGGAGAAAGTGCCATCACCGCAGATGTAGTTGAGGTAAAAGGCCGGCGGATTTCAGAAAAAAAGAAACAATCTGCCTTAACTGTTGAAACTTTAGACAATATTGCGATTAGAGAAACACCGGCAGCCAATTTTTATGATGGCTTAGGTTCTTTAAAAGATGTAGACTTAACCGCAGCCAGTTTAGGATTTAAAATTGTTAATACACGGGGGTTCAATAGTACCAGCCCGGTACGTTCCCTGCAAATTATCGACGGGGTTGACAACCAATCACCCGGATTAAATTTTTCATTAGGTAATTTTCTCGGTTCATCGGAATTAGATGTGAACAGCGTTAACCTGATCGTGGGAGCAAGTTCGGCTTTTTATGGCCCCAATGCCTTTAACGGGGTGATCAGTATGCAAACGAAGAATCCGTTTTTACATAAAGGCGTAAGTGCTATGGCAAAAATAGGCGAACGTGCTTTATTTGAAGGAGCATTGCGTTTTGCGGATGCTTTTAAAAATAAAAACGGGGACGAGTTTTTTGCCTTTAAGTTGAACCTGTTTTACATGCAGGCAAATGACTGGCAAGCTGATAATTTTGATCCCGTATTTGATTCTCGTCATGATGAAACAAATCCTGGAGGTTATGATGCTGTGAATATCTACGGAGATGAATATGACAGAGGAAATGATGCTTCGGGTGTAGCTACGCGCCCTGGCTTAGGGACGTGGTATAGGAGAGGTTATAAAGAAAGCGAACTGGTAGATTATGACTCTAAGAATTCAAAAGCAGCTGCGGCTCTTCACTTCAGGTTAGCTCCGGAAAAGAGTTTTGAATCACCGGAACTCATCCTTTCTTCTAATTTTGGTGGTGGAACTACGGTGTATCAGGGTGACAATCGATTTAGCTTGAGAAATATCAAGTTTTTTCAACACCGAATTGAGCTTACCAAACGAGATCATTATTTTATCCGGGCTTATTTAACTCATGAAGATGCAGGTGATTCTTACGATCCTTATTTCACGGCATTAAAATTACAAGCCAAATCCAAAAATGCAGTTGGCTTTTCCAGAGATTATAGTAACTATTGGGTACAGAGAATTCAACCGCGGTTATCAGTAATCGAAGGATTTCCTAGACGGTTAGATTTTCCAGGTGACCCACAAGGATATAGTGCTGCCTTAAATACCTTTTTAACCAGAACTGATGTCATTGACAGTTTGTTTCTCTATCACGATCTATCTCAAACTGCAGCTAACCTAGCTAATCCAATCGATGGAAGTTCCTCTGATTTTCTAGTTCCGGGTACCCAGCGATATAAAGATGCTTTTGATGACATTACTGGTCGAATCGCAAATAAGGAGTTTGGTACCAAGTTTTTTGACAAATCGGCCTTGGTGCATGCACACGGTGAATACAAATTCAATAATGTTTACCAGGGTGGCTCTATTAGTAATTTGGATTTATTGGTCGGTGCTAACTTTCGCCAGTATATGCCTAACTCGGATGGGTCTATATTGTTAGATACAGCTGGCAGAAGTATTGATCTTTCCGAGTTTGGAATCTATGGCGGTGGCACTTTGGAGCTTCAGGAAAAGCTACGGATCAGTGCTTCTCTTCGTATGGATAAAAACCAAAATTTTGACTATCTCTTCTCCCCTGCTGCTTCTTTAGTTTACATTCCCGATGCGGAAAACGTTCTTCGGTTTTCATTCTCTTCCGCTATTCGCAATCCAACCCTGAATGAGCAGTATCTGTTTTACAATGTAGGTCCGGCAATCTTATTGGGGAATACCATTGGAGTAGAGAATTTAGTAACCACAGAATCCTTAATAACTTTCCTAAATACCAGAATGCCGGAAACGCTGGATTCATTTAATGTAGCGTCGCTGGTTCCGGAAAAAGTAAAAACACTGGAATTTGGATATCGAACAACCTTGTTTGAGAAATTGTTTCTTGACCTGGGCTACTACTTCAGTTTTTACGATGATTTCATCGGTTATAATATCGGAGTAGACCTGGAATATGAAACCTTAACTAACTCGGTAACCAGTTTGCAGGCATACCGGATCACGGCTAATGCCAGAGACCGGGTGACGACCCAGGGTTTTTCGATGGGCTTAAATTATTACTTCCTCAACTACTTTGTCTTTAACGGCAACTTCTCCTGGAACAAATTGAATACTGCTTCCGATGACCCGATTATCCCCGCATTTAATACACCTGAATTCAAATATAATATAGGCGTATCAGGTCGGGATATCCAACTGGGGCCCTTGCAAAATTTCGGTTTCAACGTTAATTATAAATGGAATAAGGGTTTCTTATTTGAAGGCTCTCCCCAGTTTACCGGCTTTATTCCATCCTATGGCTTGCTGGATGCGCAAATCAATTGGCATGCGGCCCGCATCAATACGACCTTTAAGTTAGGGGCTTCTAATCTACTGGACGAGCAAACTTTCCAAACCTACGGAGGGCCTCGAATTGGTCGATTGGCTTATTTTTCTGTTATCTATGATTTTAAAAAGAAATAATTCATTCTTAATTTACCATTCCATAATCAAAAAATTAGATTCTTATGACTTGTAAGTTTTACAAAAATGTAAGTTTATTACTCGCATTGCTTTGCTTTACTTGCTTAAACACAATCAATGCGCAGCGATACTTAGCGGAAACATTTAGCTCTGTTTCCACCCTAGATACTGTATATGGACAAAACATCAGTGTCCTTACCGGATCTCCTTCATTGGTGGATCTCAAGATGACAGTTTACACTCCAGATGGAGATACCGAAACCGATAGACCAGTAGTTGTTTATTTTCATACCGGGAGTTTCTTACCTCCATTATTTAATGGCGGGGTTACTGGAGCCAGAACTGACTCTACAGTGCGTCACATATGTACATTACTGGCAAAGAGAGGATATGTAGCTATTGCTGCTACCTATCGCCAGGGTTGGAACCCGTCTGCTGTTGGTGATGGAACACCAGATGGCAATGCAGCTGCTCAGGATACCCGAACAGGGACACTATTGAATGCGGCCTATCGAGGTATCCAGGATTCACGAACTTGTATTCGTTTCTTACGAAAAACAGTTGACAATGGAAATCCTTATGGTATTGATCCGGAAAAGATTACGCTTTGGGGTCAGGGCACTGGAGGATATTTGTCTTTAGGATCTGCCTTCCTGGATGATTTTTCCGAAATATTGCTTGACAAATTTTTTGATAGAAATATTGTACCATACGTTGATACTACCTTAGTTGGTAATATTTACGCTACTACCACCAAACAGCTCTGTGTTGCTAATCATGTAGAATACTCTTCTGATTTTGCCTTGGCGGTTAATATGGGCGGTGCATTAGGTGATATTACCTGGATTGACGGTACAGCCGAAGAGCCACCAGTAATGGGTTTTCATGTGATTAGTGATCCCTTTGCTCCTTATGCTGAGGGTGATGTAATTGTACCCACAACCAGAGAGTTTGTTGTACGCGTAGTTGGTACCTATTCAGTTGTCAATCAAGCAAATATCAATGGTACGAACCAAGTGTTTGATAAGATCAATGACTTGAATGACCCCATCACTCAAAAGATAAAATTCCTGGCAACTCAGCCACTGGATTATCAGGGTCAAAATATTACTGTTGCAGTGAATAATCTGTATCCTTTTATCCGCCCTGGGTTTCAGTCTGGCCCTTGGGATTGGTGGGATTTTCCTACCTTACAAGCCGTTGTTGCTGGAACGAACATGGCAATTGGCACCAATTTCAATGCAGATACTTTACACAGAAACGGATTGCTTACCAACCCTAATATGTCCGCAACTGAAGGCAAAGCAGTTGTTGACACCATAATGTCTGTATTTCTGCCTCGTGCCTGTGCTGCGCTAGGTTTAGAATCTTGTTGTCAAGCACTTGGCGTTATGTGTTCCACTACTTCTACGACTACCCTCAGCCCATTAGAAGTAGGCTTAAGCACTGCTCCAAATCCAGCTGCTTCTTTCGTTATCTTCGAAACCAGCAATGCCCCGATTAAAGGGTACGAACTATATGACCTTTCCGGCCGCCTGCTCAAATCACAGCAAAACCTCGATACTTACCGACATGAAATAAACAGAGGTGATTTACTACCAGGAATGTATTTTGCTAAATTGCATTTTGAAAAGGGTATCATTTCTCAGAAAGTAGTTTTTAACTAATACTGTTGATAAGAACTTGTCCCAACTACTGAATCTCCATTAAACACCTGGGTCGATCCAATCGGATCGGCCCATTTTTTATTATCAACTAATTTGGAATAGATGTGTTATTTTAGCGATGAGGTTTTGTGTTACTCTTAGTCAATTAAAATATGACACCAGAACAAAAAGAAGATCGGAAATTGCTTTTCCATCCTTATAATGTCTACCTGACACTCTTGCTATTTAGTTTAACGATGCTGTTCCTGGCTTTTTCGGCCGCATACGTCTATACCCGATTTAATGGTGATATCCCGCCTATCAAATTGCCCTGGTTGTTTTTCGTCAACACTTTTATCTTGATGGGAACCAGCTGGACGATGACCGAAGCGAAAAAAGCTTACCGTAATGATCAAACGGAGCGGTATAAAAAAATGCTGGTTGCAACGATCATTATTTCTTTCACCTTTATGTTACTTCAGGGAGTAGCCTGGAATCAGTTGTTTGTTCAAAATGTCTTTCTGACTTCTTCTAACCTGGCCGCTTATGTATATCTTGTTTCAGCACTTCATTTCCTGCACGTCTTTGCTGGTCTGCCCTTTCTGATCTTTTTCTATCACAAGGCAAAAAAACGCATGAAGGAACCTGTCAGCGTCCTCATTTATTTTTCTGATCCTTACAAGCGATTAAAGCTGAGGTTGCTTACGCTGTACTGGCATTTTTTGGATATTCTCTGGATATATCTGGTGTTATTTTTCTGGGTAAATTATTTATTGAGTTAGTCGTACGGTTTAGACAAGGTTTGTTCCTGGCCTTTGTGTTTAAGTACCGCGTTCCAAGCGCTCTAAACTTTGGCCGTCAGGTCAATAAACATAGCCTGGCAACAATGGGGTTTATCTTCAGCTAAAACGCCCGATACAATGCTGTTAAGCTATGTATCGGGCGTTTTTACCTCAACGTTATATACCAATTATTTCTTCTTCGCTTTCGCCTTCGCCTTTGCTTTTTTCTTAAACG
>CBDUIU010000024.1:0-14649 GCA_965367335.1 uncultured Saprospiraceae bacterium | reverse complement strand
GGCAGAAGTCAACCGCCGTTTTACTTCTAAATTGAAAAAAACGTTCCTTTACATCCTGGATTGGAAGGGTTGGATAAGGTTTGGCGTAAGGTGCATCCACCAGGCCCGAAAAATCAAAATCGTAAGGTATCGGAGCGGGCCCACTGGCTTCCTCAATTTGCAATATTCTTAGGTTGTGTTGATTGGACAGATTCCAATCCGTGTTGCCGATCATGTATTGGTAGAGGGTAAACAACTGGTATTGATAACGGTCGATGCTTTTCATCGGCTCGCTTGATTTCTTCATCAATTTTCCCTGTAACCTGTCCGCTACTTGCGCTTCGTTTTCTATGATAAAGCCATAGTGGGTAAAAGTAGGTACGACGTTCTTAGAATCAGCACAAGTTAGCTGTACCAATTGCACCCGAAAGCTTTTATCCGTCAGACAATTGTACATCTTATACGCCAGGTATTCTTTGAATAAAATCTGTTGATAGTTTTTGCCTTCATGACAAGGCACGACCATTTTAAGCGAGTTATAATTTTTTAGTCCCCGCTGTTTTAAATCTGAGGAAGCAAACTTTAATTTTAAAGGAGGAAAGTAACACATCCTTTTTCGGGTTTCTCCCCGGAGTTTTATTTTAATATCAAATGTATCCTTCGTACCACCTGCGTTTTGGATGGTGATCTTCGCATTTTGGTATTTTGTTGTGTCTGACTTATCGCGTAATTGGCCTAAATCAGTTTCCAGGGTTAAAGCAGTTAATGATTCATGTTGCAATGCTTCGAATATACCTTGGGTAGCTGTGTCAGGAGCACTGCACCTTGATAGAAAAAGCCCAATAATGACAAGAGGGCTAATGATAAGTATTAAGACTCTTTGCGCTTTCATCTATATTCGGGGTTGAATAAACTTCGTTGAATTCAAAGGTAAGATACGTAAATAATGTGATTGGCTTAAAAGAAGCGGATGAATTATTTTGCGTGTTCAAACTTCAGCTGTCTCTGCTCATGAGGGGGCTATCCTTTTGTTTTTCATGCTGTCCGGAATGGTGAATCTAAATTAAAACAAGGGGGGATTATACCAATTGAGGTTTTTACTTACTCCTAAATAAGAAAGCCACCCTGATTGACAGCGTGGCTTCTAAAAATACACAGGGTAATTATTGTTTTATTTATTTCGTTCCCGTCAATATCGACCAAAGTGTCGATTTTATTCAATTATAACTTTCTATAAATGGGCAGTAGGAGAATGTCTCGCCTGTTGGGGTACTTTTATTATTCTGCCATAACAAAATAATGAAGTTGAGAGACTTAACATTTATTAGTACGCGGAGACAAGTGTTTGCTCTATTGGCGGTTGTGCTAATAATTGCGCTGCTTCATTTCTCAAATAGTTAATTTTTACTTGCATTGCTTTTATGCTTGCTTCCTCATTTATTCCTATCCTTGGCGCAGGACCTTCTGTAGCAAAGCGAATCTGGTTTTTCAAACAATCTGCCTTTTCCATCAATGCTTTTACTGTTTGTAGATATTGGAAGCGTTGAAGCACTTGTTCTTCCGATTTTAAGTTTTCATTGTCCATAAATAATTCTATCGTATCTAGGTATTTAGATTTTAAAGGATCTTGGGTATTGCTAGCTAGAATGATAAAACCGACTATAAATAATATTATAATAGATGCGGATAATTGTAAATTTTTCATAATGTTTGGTTTGGAGTGTTTGTGTTAATTGATTATTTTAGTTCAAAGATGGTTTTAATAAATAGGGTAAACATCCATCTTTTTGAGGATTGTGGGAATGTCCTCATTTATGGGGAGGAAGGTCCCGATAATTATCGGGAGAGAAAAGGGAATTAAGGAAAGAATCAATAGTTTACTGAGGTAAAAGCCTTGATAATTTTACTGAAAGCTGATGAGAATATTGATTTAATAATGCCGATAAATGGTTTGTATAAAAAAAAGGGTATATTGTTGTAGTGTTGATACCTTATAGTGTGAAATGGTAAATTAAAATACCCCCCAAAATCCAATGAATAACTTATTCCCTTCCTTGTGTATTTTATTTTTTTCCTTACTAACAATTAGTTCCGGAGGTAAAGAGCGTAATGAGATTACCGGCAAAATCACTTTGTCAAATTGCCCCAAAGTATTTGTCAAAGGAGATGGTTATAACAAAGATGGTACGGTGATCATGCATTCAGATGATCCTTTGGCCCAGCCGGATCGAAATGTTATCATAAGTTTGCACCCTTTAAACTTTAAACCTAAACTGGTGCTTACTAAAGATGCCTATATCTCGCAGTCCGAACAAACTTTTATTCCTTCGGTGCTGCCCGTCGTCGTCGGCTCAAAAGTGCATTTTCTCAACGAGGATGAATTTTTTCATAATGTCCAGTCTTACACTCGAAAATCCCGGTTCAGTATCGGAAGACGTGCCCCGGGCATCTCTTATAGTATCAAAATCAAAAAGGTAGGTGTTATCGACCTAACCTGTGATATCCATGCACATATGAAAGCAAAGATCCTGTCTTTTGATACGCCTTATTTTAGTCGTATCCAGGAAGATGGAACTTTTGTAGTTAAAAATTTACCGGACGGGAAATACCGAATAGAAATCTTTCACATCAATTGTGGGAAGATTACGGATCAAGTGGAGCTAAGTGGTGGGAAAATATTTGAATACAATTATGACATGTCGGTTAAACCATAATAATGCAATTACCTCTGCAAGTGAAAACTGTTTTGAAAAGCCTGAAAGTAATGATCTTACTCTCGGGTGTGCTAGGTGGTATTACCAGTCATTCAATTGCTCAGACTACCTTTAATTTTAATGCGCTGATAGATGCAGAGCTATCAAAAGCAGGGAAGAATTCTCATTATTATTACAATGAGATCGATCAAAATAATATTGATACTCGTTTTGGGGTGGCGCAGGTGAATTTGATTACTCAATTGAAGTTTAACCCACAGTGGTCATTTAATACAAGAATATTGTTGGAAAGAGAGAAGGGGCAAAAACTTGAAAAGTTTACAGTGCCGCAGCTAAATATTCAGTGGCTCTCCAGCAAACGAAAATTCGGACTCACCCTCGGAACCTTTACGAATCCTTTCGGCGCTTTTAATCAAAAACAATTATCCACCGAACGAAATTTGATTGGCCTGCCTCTGGCATATGCTTATTACCATAATGTCTCTGATAAAATTGGATTTATGGAGGGAATGGGGGATATCGATAAAGTTGCGATTGATGGCGAGGTACAATGGGGGACGACGAACCTATATTACGGTGGCTATACCACTGGCGTACAATTTAGCTGGAATATCAAACCTTCAACAATAAACTGGCAACTGGCATTGGTCAGTGGTGCGGTTAATCTACAAAATCGGATCACTGAGCCATTGCACTTTGGAATTATTTCCAGATTAAAAATTCAACCTACTTATTTCTGGGAACAAGGAATCTCGTTCAGTCACGGTACTTTTATGCAGGAATCAGATGTTAGCGGTCAATTGGACAATTTACGGGACTACACCCAGTCGGTGGTTGGAGTTGATTTTAAGTTGGGCAGTGGTTTTTTAGAACTTTCAGGAGAGATGATCGGGGCCTTTTATCGCGTGCCCCAGTTCAACAGTGAAACGGGTATGTTTAATGGATCAGGAAAAACTGATGCTTTGGATCTTAGTAATTTTTCTGCGTATCTGGACATCAAGTACGAGCCACCTATTATCCAGGGCAGTTACATTGCTTATCGGATCGATCACCTGAGGTTTAGCAAATTGGATACCGAAGAATCGCCCAAGTGGGACAATCAGGTACTCCGACACTCTATAGCTATTGGTTACCATATTAACCAATACCTGCTTGCCAGAATAGGCCTGTCTACCCAGCAGGTGGATAATAAATCGTGGGATAAAACCCAGCGTACTGTTCGACTAATGGTGACAGCTCATTATTAATTAATCATAATTGAGGTATACATATTTTTTCTGTGCTCTTCTTTTTCTGTCTCTCTTTACTGGTAGCTTACACAGTCAAGACCTACCTTATATTATCGGAGCGCACCCTGCTGTTTTTTCTAAACTGGAAGACCTGTTAGAGCGGGAGGAAACCGACTCCGTTTTGGTCCTATGTAATCAGATACTTCAGCAGGAATTAGGGGATCAGGTGAGCGGCATTGCCTATTTTTATAAAGGACAAGCCGAAACACTAGTGAATAACAACACCCTTTTTGTTAGGGAGTACGAGAAAGCTTTGGAGATATTTAAAACCCTAAATTTTACGAAGGGCCTTTCGATGGTATATGGCAAACAGGCCGAATTGTATTATTTTCAAAATGCTTATGCCGAAGCAGACTCTCTTTTCAAGCTGTCAATTGCCTACGCAGAGGAAGTAGCGCAATATGAAGTTTTGATCAACGCTTTACAAAAGGAAGCAGCCATCTATACCTATTATCAGCAGCCCCAATCCGTGATTAATTTCCTGAAAACAGCACTCGGTTATGCTATACTTATAAAAGACCAGGGTCGGGCTAATGACTTGATCAATCAAATTTCTACTAATTATCATTCGGATGGACAATTAGATTCTGCTATTGTTTATTTTCGAAAGGGGATAGAGTTGAAGATCAGCATGGAAGATACAGAAGGATTGATTAGTGATTATAGTGCCTTGGGTAATTTATACCGCGAACGAGGAGCGTATGAAGCTGCGCAAGAAAATTTATTCAATGCTTTAAAGATTGCAGAGGCGGAAACAGATACGTTTTCTATTACTACTATTTATTGTGAAATTGGTGATGTCTATGCTGCACAGAAAATTTGGGATGATGCAGCATCATACTATCATAAATCGCTGGCCCTGGCAAAATTAAAAGGCAGCAAATTTGCGGAGGCAGGTTGTTTAAAGCAATTAGGGAATATTGCTCAAATTCGAAAAGAGAACCCGGCTGCTGTAACTTATTACGAAGCAGCGCTGCAGATCTACCAACAATATAATAACAAGATTAATGCGGCAGATGTCATCGTAAGTTTAAGTCAGCTTTACCAGGAGGGGAATCAATTCGGGAAAGCCAAAAAATTACTGAGAGAGGCGCTTGCGATCCGCAGTAATTCCGAAAATAAAATGAGTACCCTTTCAGCAAAGATGGCCCTGGCAGAAATTGAAGTTCTTCATGGTAGCCTTTCTGCCGGAATGGTCATGGCGAAAGAATGCCTGGATTTTTGTGAAGAAATCAATGATAAGGAAGGGTTGAATCAAATGTATGTACTCCTGTCAGAGGGATACGCTAAGTCCGGTAATTTTAAAAAGGCGTATGAATTCTACCGTTTATATAGCTTGAATAATGAAAGCCTGACCTCTTTGGAAAGAACCAAAGCTATTAAGAATTATGAAATGTTATACGAAACGGAAAAGAAAGATAAGGAAATTGCACAGCAAAAAGGAGAGATTGAAAAGCAAAAAGCAGAAATCCAAAAAAGGAACAATCAACTCTTATTACTGGCCAGCGGTCTGGTAATTATTGTTTTGTTAACAATACTTATACTTTATATTTATTTGAAGAATAAACAACTGAATTTTCAGCGCATTCAGGTATTAAAAAAGGAACAGGAAACGCAGATGTTAAAGTCGGTGATCGAAGGAGAGGAAAAGGAGCGAAAGCGTGTGGCCAGAGAATTACACGATGGCTTGGGTGCCGTGCTGGCTACGGTAAAGATGCAAATTAGTGGAATCCAACATAAATTTCCGGAGATCGAATCCTCAGCTACCTACCAAAAAGCAGAACTGCTCATTGACGAGGCTTGTCGTACCGTCCGGGAGATATCTCACAACCTGATGCCCAATATATTGGAACAGCAGGGGTTGATATTTGCGATGGAAGATTTGTGTCATACATTTGCCAACCATCATAAGATAGATTTTGATTTTATTCCTTACGGCGATGAGCAACTTTTGCCGGATGAACTAAAGATCACCGTCTTTAGAATTACCCAGGAACTTTTAAAGAATATTATCAAACATGCAGCGGCAAAAGCAGTCATCGTTCAGTTAACCATTGAAGAAAACGAAGTTATTCTAATCGTAGAGGATGATGGAAAAGGGTTTGATACCGCCACTCTCCAAAGCGGGATCGGCATTGAAAATATTCGCTCGCGTACTGCTTATTTAAACGGGACGTTGACGCTGGACACGACTATTGGGCAGGGCACTACTTTTACAATACAGTTTCCACTAAGTAAAAATTAAAAACTTTAATTATGATTAACATACTATTGGTTGATGACCACCAAATCGTTATCGACGGCCTTCGGGGCCTACTGGAAGAAGAGGAAAACATTGGCCTTTTATTCGAAGCGCAAAATGGGGCGGAAACAATCACGATCGCTACTCAAAATCCGGTTGACCTGATTCTGTTGGATGTCAATTTGCCAGACAAAAGTGGTTTTGATATTTGTGCAGAACTTAAAGCTAAGCCCGAGTGCCCCAAAATCATTGCCTTGACCATGTATGGAAATGCAGGATACATCAACAAGATGATCAAGGCCGGAGTGGATGGTTATTTGTTAAAAAATACCGGCAGAGAAGAATTGCTCGAAGCTATTCATACCATCATGGGAGGGGAACGGTATTTTAGTAAGGAAGTAACAAATAATCTCATCGCAGGTACACGAGCGGTGAAAAAACCAAAAACGTCCGATTTTATTCAAAAACTGACCCGAAGGGAAAAAGAAATTCTAAAACTGATTACCGAAGAATACACTACCGACGAGATTGCCGCACAACTTTTTATTTCATCGACGACCGTCATTACCCACCGGAAAAGTTTATTGAGAAAGCTCAATGCGAAAAATGTAGCGGGCTTGGTGAAAAAAGCTTTTGAATTTGGGTTGTTGGAAGATTGAGTATTGTAAAAGGAAGGACGAATAAAGAACAGGAAATAATGCCTGTCTGGCCAGAGGTATAAATAAGAAAGTTGGCTTACTTTTCTATTTCTTATTCTTCTGCTCTCGCTTCCTTTAATTTTGTCGCTACAACTCTTCCAGATGCTCCATCACCCATTCCCCCCTTTCTAAAATTGCTGCTTTTTTTTCTCCATCCATCTTTTCCCATAACCGATACGCCATTCCAATGCGTGGATTTTTTGCCAATTTGTCTTCATGCCGATCATAGAAGTGCCAGTAGAGACTATTAAATGGACAAGCTTTTTCGCCCGTTTTCTCTTTGTAATTATAAAAACAGCCTTTGCAGTAGTGACCCATCTTATGCAGGTAATTCGCAGAAGAAACGTAAGGCTTAGTCCCTACAATTCCTCCATCGGCAAATTGACTCATTCCACGGGTATTGGTAATTTCTACCCATTCGATGGCATCAATATAAATACCAAGGTACCATTGGTCCAGCTCGTCGGGAGAAATACCGGCGAGTAAGGCAAAATTGCCGGTGACCATCAAACGCTGGATATGGTGAGCATAGGCGTAAGTGAGCGATTGGTTGATAGCATGACTGACACAGGCCATCTTGGTTTTACCCGTCCAAAAGTAATCCGGGAGTTTGTTGTTGTGATTAAGGTAATTCTTTTCAGCGAATTCAGGCATATGAGCCCAGTAAATCCCTCGCATATATTCTCGCCATCCGATAATTTGTCGCACAAATCCTTCAATCTGAGATAGCGAAATCTCCTCTTGCCTTTTTTCCCATTCATTGATACAGCGTTGAACGACTTCCAGCGGACTTAGCATTTTACTATTGATACTAAAGGATAACCGCGAATGGTAGAGTGACCAATATTCTGGGGCCATCGCATCCTGGTAAGTGCCAAAGAGGGGAAGGCATTCTTCTGCAAAAAAATCTAATAATTCCAGGGATTGTTCTCGGGTTGTTGGCCAGATAAAATGTTGAGATTCTATTTTGCCGATGGTCTTCACACCCCCTTTTTGGATCATTTTTAACAGTTCACTTAAATCCTGGTCGAATAGTTTGGGCGAGACCGGCGTGTGCTTGGCTGGTAGTTTCTTTCGGTTTTCCTGGTCATAGTTCCATTTGTCACCAAAGGGCTCCTCTCCGTCCATCAACAAGTCATAATCCTTGCGCATTTGGCGATAGAAGCTTTCCATGAGGTAGGTTTTTTTATCCTCAAAAAACTCCTTGAGAAAAGCACGGGGTTTGAGGAAATGCTCCGTATCGACTGCTTCGGTTTCCAGATCCTTCTTTTTACAGAAATCCTTTAACTGTTCGTCGAGGCGATACTCATCCGGCAATTGGTATTCAAATCGTTCGATCTTTTTATCCTTGATCACCCACTCGAGGTTTTTTACCAGGCCCTGTTGGTTCTTTTGATCATCCAGTTTTAGGTAAATAACCTGGTGGCCAGCTTCTTCCAGATACCTTGCAAATGCGCGCATGGCGGCAAAAAAAGCAACCACTTTTTGGATATGGTGTTTAACATAGTCCGTTTCCTGTCGCATTTCCATCATTAGGTACCAGGTAGTCTTCTCCTTGTCTTGATACCAGCTATGTTGCTGATTGAGTTGATCGCCGAGGATTAATCGCAGTTTTTTCATGAAGTAGACTTAACTAATCTTGTTTTGGTAAGAGACATTATAAAAGGCAATCGATTCAATAAGATACCCTGGCAATTTTGTAGGTACCACCGTCTAGCAAACATTTAAACATTCAATTTAAACCGGGCTCTGCGACATCGCTCCGAGCAATATTTTACTTCTCCCCATACCTTCGCCCATTTTTTTCGCCAAACAAAAGGCCGACCACAGACAACACAGGGTTTTTCCGATAAATGCTGCTTTTTCATGTTAAGAAAACAGAGAATAAATAGAAATGTTTTCTACATTTGTTGAAGTATTTTAATTTGTGATTCCACAGAATACGGGATGGATAAAAACTCAGCTATAGAGGTGACAAAAGTCACCGCAGACCGGTGACGTACGTCAATCGGTAAGGGAGGTATAGCCCCTAATTTCGCACTATTAAATGCCAATATTTATGAAAATTATATTTGTACTCATCGCCATCAGCTTGTTAGTTGCATTGGGTTTTTTGGCTGCATTTTTCTGGGCTGTTCGCGATGGACAGTATGATGACGAATACACTCCTTCCGTACGCATCTTGTTTGATGACGACACATCTGATCAGCAAAAACAAAACAGTTAATTTCTTATGGCCAACCTGGAAAAATTTTACTACGATAACGAAATAGTGAAAAAGTTTGCCTATGCGACTGCCTTTTGGGCGGTCATTGGTACTACGGTTGGGTTGATCGCTGCCCTGCAGTTGATTTATCCCGCGCTAAATTTGTCACCGGAAACGTCCTTCGGCCGGTTACGTCCTCTCCATACCAACGCAGCGATTTTTGCTTTCGTTGGTAATGGTATTTTTATGGGGGTTTATCATTCTTTACAGCGGCTGGTAAAAGCCAGGATGTTCAGCGATTTGCTGAGTAACATTCACTTTTGGGGCTGGCAGCTGATCATTGTGGCAGCAGCCATAACGCTACCGTTAGGATACACCAGCTCTCACGAATATGCGGAGCTGGAATGGCCGATCGATATCGCCATTGCGTTGATTTGGGTAGTTTTTGGTATCAATATGTTTGGAACCATTCTAAAACGCCGGGAGAATCACCTCTATGTAGCGATTTGGTTTTACATAGCTACCTGGGTAACCGTAACTATTCTCCACATCTTTAATAACCTGGAAATTCCAGTGAGTATGTGGAAATCTGTTCCCGTATTTGCAGGGGTACAGGATGCCTTGGTGCAATGGTGGTATGGCCACAATGCCGTAGCTTTCTTTCTGACCACGCCCTACCTGGGGTTGATGTACTACTATCTGCCTAAAGCTGCTAATCGTCCGGTATATTCCTATCGCTTATCCATTATCCACTTCTGGGCCCTGATCTTTATCTATATCTGGGCTGGACCTCACCACTTGTTATATACTTCTTTACCAGACTGGGCGCAGTCGCTGGGGATGGCTTTTTCCCTGATGTTGATCGCTCCATCCTGGGGAGGGATGCTGAATGGTTTGTTGACCCTACGGGGTGCTTGGGACCGGGTGCGGCAAGATCCTATTCTGAAATTTATGGTAGTGGCCGTAACGGCATATGGTATGGCAACATTTGAAGGGCCCATGATGTCGATCAAGTCGGTAAATGCGATCAGCCACTATACAGACTGGACCATTGGTCACGTACATATTGGTACCCTGGGCTGGAACGGAATGCTCACCTTTGGTATTCTTTACTGGCTGATGCCACGCCTGTTCAATACGAAACTTTACTCTATGAAAGCGGCCAATGCCCACTTCTGGATTGCCACTCTGGGGCTGTTGTTCTATGCAGTACCCTTGTACTGGGCCGGTTGGACGCAGAGTTTGATGTGGAAAGAATTTACAGCGGATGGCTTCCTGAAATATGGAAACTTCCTGGAAACAGTGACCCAAATCTTACCGATGTATGCGATGCGCGCCTTTGGAGGTACCGTCTACGTGGTCGGTGTACTTATGATGTGCTGGAACCTGTTCAAAACGGTTAAATCCGGTACACTGGTAGCAAATGAGCTGGCAGAAGCGCCCGCTCGTGCAGTCCATGTAAGTCATAAAGGAGAACACTGGCACCGCTGGATCGAACGTCGTCCAATACAGATGTTAGTTGGTAGTTTGATCGTAGTTGCGATTGGAGGTATGGTGGAAATATTCCCTATGTTGATGCTCGATGATAATGTACCTAAAATTGCCTCTGTTCAACCTTACACGCCACTTGAGCTGGAAGGTCGGGATATCTATATCCGGGAAGGCTGTGTCGGTTGTCACTCGCAGATGATCCGTCCATTCCGTTCGGAGACGGAGCGTTATGGAGAATACTCTAAATCGGGCGAATTTATCTATGACCGTCCATTCCTTTGGGGCTCTAAACGTACTGGTCCTGATTTGCATCGCATTGGCGCTAAATATCCGGATAGCTGGCACTATAACCATATGTATGACCCGGAGAGCATGTCTCCAGGCTCGATTATGCCAGCTTACCCATGGTTATGTGAAGATGATCTGGATACCGGATATACCTTAGCGAAACTAAGGGTTCATAAACAATTGGGTACGCCTTACCCTGATGGTTATATTGATAGCTATGCTATGTCTGATTTACAGGCCCAGGCTAGTAAAATTGCTAAATCCTTAAGTCAGGATGGGGTGACCATGGAGAACCTCGAGCAGAAAGAGATCGTCGCATTGATCGCCTATCTGCAGCGTTTAGGTACCGATATTAAACCTAAACTCAGAGCGGATGAATGATATATGATGAGTGATGAAGCGCAATTCTTTGAATCGGTTGCCTTCATCTTCACTCACTATTTATCAAGATTATCAAACATCATTCATAAAAAAATAGTCATGTATAAATATATTCTTGAAGGCGCAGGTAACATCAACTGGATGGCCATTTTTGCGCTCTGTACATTCTTCTTTCTCTTTGTTACTTCAGCTATTCTGGTGTTTAGAAGAGATAAAAAATTCCTGGATCACATGAGTAATTTGCCGCTCGAGGATTCTTATTCAGAAAACGAAAAAACGCAATAGATATGAGTAAGCCAATTTTAAATAAATTAGTAGCTACTTTGATGCTTACCGGAATAGCTGTAGCTAGTTTTTCTCAAACGGAAGGAGTCGCAGATCCTTATTTCTTTGATCGCTTCTGGGGGAATTTAATATTAGCATTAGCGCTGGTTGCAATAATTGGTGTCTTTGGTGTGGTCATTAATATGGCTAATTTGGTGATTAAACTTAAAGAAAGAGCACTCCTGAAAGAGCAAGGAATAGAATGGCAACCAGAGGTAGAAGAGGAAAAAGAGTCCTTGTTCCAAAAATGGTATAAAAACCTGACCGATGCTGTTCCGATTGAAAGAGAAGCGGATGTGATGTTGGATCATAACTATGATGGCATTCAGGAACTGGACAACAGCTTACCACCTTGGTGGGTAGCTATGTTCTATATTACGATTGTTGCCGGTGTAGTCTATTTTGCCTATTACCATATTTTTGGCTACGGGATGAGCTCAACGGAAGAATATGCACTGGAGATGGAATATGCCAATGAACAAAAGGCGGCCCACCTGGCCAAGCTTGCGAATTTGGTAAATGAGAATAATGTCAAGGTACTCACAGATGAACAGTCTTTAGCAACGGGAAAACAGATCTATACCCTAAACTGCGTTGCCTGTCATGGGGTAAATGGAGAAGGTGGTGTTGGACCTAATTTCGCTGATAATTACTGGATTCATGGCAATCAAATCGGAGATCTCTATAAGGTAATTAAATATGGTGTACCCGAAAAAGGAATGATTGCCTGGAGTAATCAGTTAACTCCTGGTGATATGAACAAAGTAGCTAGTTATATTCTTACTTTTGTAGGAACGAATCCTCCTAACCAGAAAGAACCGCAAGGGGAGAAATTCGAACCTGGTACTCCTGCTTCGAAAGATACGACATCTACTCCGCCAACAATTGGCATGAAGTAAACAACGATGCATTTTAATTGTGAAATAATGCTTGGAAGGGTAGGTTTTATTAAGGGCTCAGGTGGAAAGAAATGAATAAGTTATAAAGTTAAAAGTACTGTGATAGAAGTTACAAGAAAAGCCCTTTAAAACGAATAATTTTGTACTCGAATTCGGGTACAAAAAATTGTGAAGATTGATTAAATTCTCCAAAGTTTATTATGCAACAAGCAGAGCATATACCAGATTCAGAACGTTACCGCGATAAAATTGCAACTGTAGATGAGCACGGTAAGCGAGTCTGGCTATATCCAAAGAAGCCAAAAGGGTTTTATACCAATATCCGTAACTACGTAAGTTGGGTATTGTTAGCCTTTTTGTTTGGGATACCTTTTATTAAAGTGAATGGGGATCCTTTGTTGCTGTTTAATATCCTGGAACGACGCTTTATCATTTTCGGGCTGAATTTTGCGCCGCAGGACTTTTACCTGTTTGTGCTTGCCATGCTGATATTTATTGTTTTTATAGTTTTGTTCACGGTGGTGTTTGGGCGGTTGTTTTGTGGATGGGTTTGTCCTCAGACGATTTTTATGGAAATGGTCTATCGCAAAATTGAGTATTTTATCGAAGGCGATGCAAATGCCCAACGCCGCTTGAACAAAGCTCCCTGGACCCAGGATAAAATCCTAAAGAAGACCGCGAAGCATGTGATTTTCTTTGCAATTGCCGTTCTGGTTTCCAATACTTTTCTGGCTTATATTATTGGGATTGATGAAGTAAAAAAAATCATTTTGGAACCGATTAGCCAACACATGATCGGTTTTATAGCAATGGTTGTTTTTTCTTTTGCCTTCTATGGTGTCTTTGCCTGGATGCGCGAACAAGTTTGTATTGCCGTTTGTCCCTATGGTCGTTTGCAAAGCGTCATGTTGGATCAAAACTCGATTGTCGTTAGTTATGATTTTCAAAGAGGGGAGCCACGTGGTAAAATGCGCAAACAAAAAAATCCAATTGCAGAGATTCAAAAGCAAGTGCTGGGAGATTGTATCGATTGTAAGTTGTGTGTGCAGGTTTGCCCAACGGGAATTGATATCCGGGATGGTACCCAGTTAGAGTGTGTCAACTGTACGGCTTGTATTGATGCCTGTGATGAAGTCATGGAAAAAGTGGATCGTCCCACTGGTTTGATACGCTACGATAGTTATAATGGTATCGTGGAAGGTGGAAAACGCAAGATATTTACACCGCGGGTAATCGCCTATTCCAGCGTGTTAATCATCCTGTTAGCCGTAGAGGTATTTTTGCTGGCTGGTCGTTCTGATGTTGAAACTTTATTACTGCGGACACCAGGAATGCTCTTCCAGGAAACTAAGGATGGCTACATTAGTAATCTGTATAATTACCAGATCTTTAATAAAACCAACGAAGTATTTCCTATTGAATTTAAAATTGTGAAACCCGAAAGTGGAGCTCGAGTACGACTTGTTGGACAGAACCCAACTGCTTTGGGAGGTATTATGACCGAGGGAGCTATGTTTATCGATTTGTTGCCGGAGGTCAATGAGGGACGGAAAAACAGTGTGATCATTGGAGTGTATTCGAATGGAGAATTAATTGATGAGGTTAAAACAAATTTTTTAGGTCCTCCGAAGGGAACGCAAATTGAAAAATAATCAATGGGACACTAAGCTCACTTATAACACAGGTCGTTTTTTACACCTATAAGCACTCTGATCTATAAGACTTGGTGGAAGTTAATTTGCTTAATTTAAAATATCGACAGCACGCCAGATGGAGCCGTCTTAAAACGCATGATAATGAAATTTAATTGGGGAACTGGTATCGCAGTATTTTATCTTCTTTTCATGGTGGTCCTACTGACAGCCGTGTTCAAATCCAGAAGCTATGATCATAGCCTGGTGGTACCAAATTATTACGAGGAAGATTTGAAATACCAGGAACAATATGACAAACTGGCTAATACCCTGGCCTTAGATACGCCACTAGAAATTAATCAGGAGGAGAGTAAAGTTCGAATTAGTTTTCCTAGTGGAATGGATGCGATTACAGGCGAAGTATGGTTGTTTCGACCTTCTAACGCTAAAGCTGATATTCGTCTACCCATTCAGTTAGGTTCTGATAATGTAATGGAAATTTCT
>CBDUIU010000023.1:0-14807 GCA_965367335.1 uncultured Saprospiraceae bacterium | reverse complement strand
AATTGCCAGGGCATCGTCATCCATTTGTTTGGACTGTTGATTGGGGATGTAGGCATCTAGCTGAATGCCATCACTGGTACGACCGCGAATACCGCCGTAGGACTGAAAAGGCTCCAGCTCATACCAGCCACGCTGACAATCAACGCGTAGGTGATTCATGCCTTCGCCAAAACTGGTTTTACAATTGGCAATGGCGCCACTAGGAAATTCTAAATTAAAGTGAGTGGTTTCATCGACCTCCGTGTATATCTCCGGGCGGCTATTGAAGTGTTTGGCGGTTACGGCAATGGGTTCTTCTTGTGATGCATAACGGGCTGCGTTTAATGGATAAACACCCATGTCGTACATGGCTCCACCACCCATCGTTTTTTTTGTTTTCCAGTGCCCGCTTCGCCCGTCAAAATAACCGGCCTCTGCTTTGATGGTATTGATTTTCCCATAAGGTTTTGTTTTCCCGAACTGAATTATTCTTTGTGTATTCGGTTCGTGTTGCATACGATAGCCAATGGATAATTTGACTTTGTTTTTCCTGCAAGCATCAATAATAGACTGGCATTCAGCGGCAGTACGGGCCATGGGTTTTTCACACCAGACATGTTTGCCTGTGTTGGCAGCAATGATTGCATATTTTGCGTGTAAGCCTGTTGGTAAGACAATATAGATCACATCGATAGCCGGGTTATCCGCAATCGTGTGCATATTGTCATAATTATATACATTTCGATCTTCGATCCCGTATTTTTTTTGCCAAAGCGAAACTTTTTTGGGGCTGCCAGTGACGATACCCTTCAACTCACAATGTTGGGTTAATTGCAGCGCCGGGGCTAATAAGTCTCTACTATAATAACCCAGTCCCACAAGTGCTACTCCCAGTTTCTTTTTTTGACAAGAAAAAAGCACAGAAGGTAAGGTACTGGCTAAACCGGCAAGCGCCGTATGTTTTAAAAAATCTCTCCTGTTCAGCATAAGGGGAAAGTTTTTTCTTAAAAAAATTAATCACGTTTAGGTTCCAATAAATCCCAAAGGTTGCCGTAGAGGTCAGCAAACACCGCGACTGTTCCATAAGGTTGTTCCTGGGGTGGCCGCACAAATGCTACTCCTTTAGCTTTCATCGTCTCATAATCCCGCCAGAAATCATCCGTATATAAAAACAGAAAAACGCGCCCACCGGTTTGATTGCCGATGCGACTGGCCTGCGCTTCGTTTACTGCTTTTGCCAGAAGCAGACAGGATTCTTTTGCGCCCGGAGGTGCTACGACAACCCAGCGTTTACCTGGTTCTAAAGGAAGAACGGTGTCTTCTATCAGCTGAAAATTAAGCTTTTCCGTGTAAAAAGCGATAGCTTCATCGTAATCTTTGACTACAAGCGCCATCCGGGCAATGTATTGCGACATGAATGTTTTTTACCTCTAATTTTTTCAGCATAACGCTGGTTATCAAATAAAAACCTATCCCGGATAAGTATAACCCGCCTGTAAACCCAAAGGAATACCTAAGGTCCAGAAGATCACTAAAAATACAGTCAATAACAAAATAAATGCAACGGAGTAAGGCAGCATCAAAGAGACCAAAGTGCCAATCCCTGTATCCTTCACATATTTTTGACAAAAGACCACAACCAATGGGAAATAAGGCATTAGCGGGGTAATGATATTTGTCGATGAATCACCAACGCGATAGGCCGCCTGTGTAAGCTCCGGCGAGTATCCCAATTGCATCAGCATGGGGACAAAGATCGGAGCGAGTAAGGCCCATTTGGCAGAAGCCGAACCCACAAACAGATTGACAAAGCCCGCCAGAAAAATGATCCCGGCAATGGTGACGCCACCGGGAAGTTGAAGCGCCTTTAAAAAGTTGGCGCCTTTGATCGCCAGCAAAGCACCAAGGTTCGAAGTAGCAAAGGCATTGATAAATAAAGCACAGAAAAAGGCCATCACGATATAATAGGCCATTCCCCGCATGGCTTCTGACATTTCGTCAATGACATCTTTGCTCTTTTTGAATTTTCCGGAAATAAAACCGTGGATGATACCAGGCAACAGAAAAAATAAAAAGATCAGGGGAACGATAGATTGCATGATGGGTGCGGAAAAGGAAGATAAGGAACCACTAGGATCTCTAAAGGGAGAATCAACCGGCATTAATGATAAGCCAATCAATACCAAACAAGCCAGCGTTACCAAAGTCGCGACCCAAAACCCTTTTCGTTCTGCCGGTGAAATGTTACTCATGTCGGTGCTTTGTTCCACTTCTTCATCCATGGGGGTATTTGCATTCAGCCGGGGTTCGATGATCCGGTCCGTAATATACCAACCTAACAAAGTGATTACAATACTGGAGGCGGCGGTGAAATAATAATTACATAAGGGATTGACCAAAACTTCGCTGTTGATGATCTGTGCCGCCGGCTGGGTAAATCCTTGTAATAATGGATCAAGGGCAGAAGGAAGCGGGTTAGCACTAAAGCCTCCCGAGACGCCCGCGAAAGCAGCTGCAATCCCTGCCAGGGGATGTCTGCCGGCAGCATGGAAAATGATGCCACCCAGAGGGATGACCAGGACGTATCCGGCATCTACCGCCGAGTGAGATATGATACCCACAAAAATGACCATTGGGGTTAAGAGCAAACCGGGGGTTTTACTCAACATCATTTTTAGGCCGGTATTGATATAGCCCGAGCCATCCGCAACGCCTACACCGAGCATAGCTACCAGGACAACGCCCAGGGGAGCAAAACTGGTAAAGATGGTAACCATATTACTCAGGAAGGTGGCCATAGCCGTGCCCGTTAACAGGTTTTGAATGCGAATGGGATTACCATTAGCCGGGTTGATCTCACTAAACTCAATGGGAGAAAGTAAGGCGGATAACACCCAGACAAGGATTAAGGTGATGAAAAACAGGATAGCAGGATCGGGAAGCTTATTGCCTACATTTTCAATGACAGTAAGCATTCGTCCGATAAATCCTGGTTTGGTTTCATTTGGTTGACTCATTGTTTTGGATTTTTGCAGGGCTAAGATAATCAAAAAAAACAGCCACAAAAAAAATCCATATCTTGTCGTTTTCTTCGTATCGTTATGAATAAAGATGCTCTGGAACAAAAATTTCGCGAACTGCAGATGTTGCACACGATTGCTGTTCAACTCAATGGTGCCATAGAACTGCAGCATGCCCTGAAGCTGACACTTCAGCATACCGTCGATTTGATGCAACTTCATACGGGTTGGATCTGGTTGTTACATCCATCCACGAATTCGGTCTTCCTCGCTGCTTCTCACGAATTGCCCCCGGCTTTCACCCAGCACCCGGAGCGGTTGTCGGGCTGGTGTTATTGTATTGAAAAATACCTGGAAAATGACCTGGAGAGTGCCGCCAATATTTCAGAGATCACCTGTTCCCGCCTGAAAGACCTGGAAGAAGGAACGGCCGGACTTCGGTACCACGCTTCCGTTCCGCTATATGATGGCGATCAGAAAATTGGGTTGCTAAATATTGTCAGTGAAGCCAGTGGACAATTCACCAAAGGTCAATTACACCTTTTACACACCATCGGTGAAATGTTGAGCGTAACGATAGCCCGGGCACGTCTATTTGAAAAAAGTAAAGACTTAGGAGTGAAAGCAGAACGAGACCGAATCTCCAAACAAGTGGAAATTAGTGTGCTGGATGCAATCGAAAAATTGTCATTGAAACTAAATCGCTATGAAATTGAACCAAGGCCTTCCCTGGCTCATGATCAGATAGTGGAATTAAAACGACTCACCGATCAAATTCAAAGCTTTACACAACAATCTATTTCCGAATTAAAAATTTCTTCCGAAACTACGAGTGAAGAAAAGAAATTACAATACCCTACCACCCCACTATCTAATCGGGAACTCGAAGTTTTGGAATTACTAAAACAAGGCAAAACAAATAAAGCGATCGCTGCGGAATTGTTCATCGCTGAACGGACGGTGAAATTTCACGTCAGCGCTATCCTGGAAAAATTACAAGCAGATAACCGGACGGATGCCGTTCGAATTGCTATTAATCGTGGCATTGTAAACTGGTAACTGTACCAAAGTACAGGTCAAGTCCTATCCTTTTGCCCGGTGTGCTCCCTCTCTTTTCCCCGCACCTTTGTCGTAGATTTTTTCACTAAAAAAGAAAATCATGACTACGATAAAACAAACGGCACTCATTACTGGTGCCTCAAAAGGATTCGGGCAGGCCTTAGCTACTGCCTTAGCAAAAGCCAACTGGCAACTCATCATCAATGCCAGAAATGCTCGCGAACTGCTCCGGACACAACGAGACTTGGAACAATACACGGAAGTCATCGCGATCTCCGGCGATGTCCGGGACGAGATTCACCTCTGGCAGTTTATTGAGCGCTTAGAACAGGCCGGATGGAAATTGGACCTGGTTGTCAACAATGCTTCTACGATCGGAGCGTCGCCTCAACCTGCCTTGCTGGATTATGAGATGAATACGATCCACACCATTTTCCATACCAATGTAATTGCCCCGCTTTCTTTATTACAGAAACTGAGACCTTTTCTCAAAACCACTCCAACCATTATAAATCTCAGTAGTGATGCTGCCGTCCAGGCCTATGAAAACTGGGGAGGGTACAGCAGTAGTAAAGCTGCCTTGGATCACCTGAGCCGCATCTTAGCTGTGGAAAACCCCGACTGGAAAGTGTATGCCTTTGATCCTGGTGATATGAGAACCGATCTCCATCAGGCTGCTTTTCCCGGGGAAAATATTGACGACCGCCCTTTGCCTGAAGAAGCAGCTTTACCGGCAGTCTTAGCTTTGCTAAAAGGCAGGTACCCCAGTGGTCGCTACGAAGCGAAAACTTTAATGGCAGAACACAGCCCTGCTACCAATCCCAATAGGACTAGCTGGGAGGGTGCTGCGCTTCTGAAATAGGGTTTCCTTTTTTTACCACCAACATTTACCATTATTATGTATACGCAACTATTAAGTGCTTCCTTTGATTTTCATTTGCCCCACCAACTTGAATGTGCCATTCCCACCGAAAGACGTGGTATCCCCCGGGATGCTGTCAAGCTGATGGTAAGCAACCGCTCTAACAATAAAATTTCGAATACGACATTTAACAAGATTACAGATTTTTTAAAGCCCGGAGATGTGCTGGTTGTGAACACTTCCGGCACCCTCAAAGCTGCTTTGACGACCACGCTTCCGAATGGGAAAGCCGGACGTATCCACTTGTCAACCAAACTGAGTAGGAATGTCTGGCTGGCAGAGGTGCGCGAAGTAATTGGCAAAAAAACTAAGCGGTTCCACGGATTGCAATCAGCACAGCTACTTCCCTTGCCGGGAGGAGGAAACGCTGAACTTCTAAAGCCTTATTATCCGTCAGTATCAGAAAAAGCACATTTGCAATTATGGGAAATCCGTTTTTTCTTACCAAAAGAAGTGGAAGATTACCTGGAAGCATATGGGCAGCCCATCCGCTATGTTCAGTTGGATCAACAATATCCTTCCGAATATTATCAAACCGTATTTGCCAAGGAAAAGGGCAGCTCGGAAATGCCTTCCGCTGGTCGGGCGTTTACGCAGGGCCTGGTGGCGAAGTTAGTGGCAAAGGGTGTTCAGTTTGCACCGATCCTGTTGCATACGGGCGTATCGAGTTTGGAAGTGGGAGAAAAGCCCTATCCAGAGTTTGCCAAGGTGCCAGCAGCCACGGCGACCCTGGTGAATGAGGCAAAAGCAGAAGGCCGGCGGATCATCGCCGTTGGGACAACTGCCATCCGGGCAATAGAATCTGCGGTAGATAAATATGGACAAGTACACGCCACTACGGGGATGACGGATTTAGTGGTTACACCTGAGCGGGGAATGCAGGTGGTGAATGGCATGTTGACGGGGTTTCACGAGCCCAGGGCTTCTCATTTACTCATGATGGAAGCCTTAGCTAATCGCGAGCACCTGGCTTTATGTTACCGGGAGGCGATAAAAGAAGGCTACCAGTGGCATGAGTTTGGCGATTTACATTTAATACTTTAAGAAAGACAGGTTCCAGCTAAAAACTGAGTTTATTTTTTATTAAAGACACTTGTACTTTGAACAGCCTATGGTCGGGGTGAAAAAGTGAATTTTATTGCAGACCAAATTCAAACCCTTTACGAATCAAGTGCAAGACCTCATCCGTAATTTCGACTTCATCGCTCACTCGAATATGATGGGCGTATTTTCCGTAAAACTCACTCACCTTATGTAATCGATCACTATTTAGTGGTTCATTGTAATAAAACTTGATGTCCAAAACCTTAGTCATTGGCTTGACGATCAGAAAGGCCTTTTTATTTGTAAAAACAACTGTGTTTTTGGAGGCGCCGAGGCTAACAGGATCCCAGGTGAGCACATGAGTCATTAAGGTGTCAAAGGCAAGTACCAGGTGGTCAGGCTTATTGAGAAATAAGTCATCAATCGTTGTATCGACACAGGAGTGAGATTGATTGGTGGTTTTGAATTGGCGCTTGCAGCTAGGGCAGGTCCACATGGTATATAGTTGTTTCACAATAATACAAAATATGTTTTTAACTATTAGTACCTGAAGTATTCTTATCAGCCCCCTCAGGTAGACTGATTAAAATAACAATTTAATTTCATGACTTACTTCGGCCCCGCGTTAGAGGGAGAGCTTAGTTAAGTCAAAGAGGTTAGAAAACAAAGTAAGTTAAGCCCGATGTTTAATTGGCGCGAGCCAAAAAAGAAAGGATTTCTGTTCGAGCCGCTAGTACATAAGAGCCTGGAAATCAGCTGTTATATCTGGGATAACGCCAGAAGTGAAAGCTGAAAGCCAAAGCGAGTTTAAATCCTTTCTTGATTTTTGGTCCTTTCCTGCCGGACTATATCACGCAGGCAGGTCATCAAGGAAAAGGACATAATTAATTTTTAAAAGTGGTTTCATATTTAACTTTACCTTGAACAAAGTAGCTCTCAGTTTTCTAAAGTCCACGAGATCTTAGGGAATAAATTTTCAGGAAATTTTTTGTTGTTGAATAAATACAAATATTTTTATTTTTAAAAATAATTGTTTACATTTGTCTTGTCAGCAATTTGTAAACCTTAATTTGTTGATGTACTTTTACATTTGGTTATACCGCATGGCACATGTGGTCCCCTGAGGTAGTTTTCCAACTACCGGATGCTTTGTCAAGTTTATATATCAGTCTGTGCTTTTGTCACATTTTCTTGCTACCGGACTCCTTGTTAGGTTTCATCTGGGGACGGGTATATAAACCACTTAATATGGTCAGCCAAATGAATGTCATTTCCAATTCTGAATTATCACTTGCTTTTGATTACGTCAGTGAGACAGATCGTAACATTTTTCTTACGGGTAAAGCCGGTACGGGAAAAACTACTTTTTTACATCGGGTAAAGAAGGAAGTTAAAAAGCGTATGGCGATTGTTGCACCGACGGGAGTCGCTGCGATTAATGCGAAAGGAGTGACCATCCATTCCCTTTTTCAATTGCCCTTTGGTCCACTGACGCCAGAAAAAATGCAGGGGGAAGTCCGCCACAAAAATTTTACTAAGAAAAAGAAAAACCTGATCAAGAGCCTGGACCTTTTGATCATAGATGAAATTAGCATGGTACGGGCAGATGTTTTGGATGCCATTGATGTAGTCCTGCGACGATATCGAAATTTTCGACGACCATTTGGTGGGGTGCAATTATTGATGATAGGCGATCTGCATCAATTGCCACCCGTCGTCAGGCCGGAAGCCTGGGATTTGCTTAGCCCTTATTATCAGACGGCTTATTTTTTTGGTAGCCGGGCACTCCAGGAGACCAATGCGATTACTATTGAATTAAAACATATTTTCCGCCAAGCTGATCGTCAGTTTATTGACCTGCTGAACCGGGTGAGAAATAACCAGATTGATGCCACGGCCTTGAGCCTACTGAATCAACGTTACCAACCGAACTTTAAACCCCATGATAATGAAGGCTACATCACGCTTACTTCTCATAACTCTACCGCTCAGTTTATTAATGATGAAAAACTTAAAGAACTACCGGGAGAGATACATAGCTTTGATGCTAAAGTAGAAGGAGACTTTCCGGCTTCGATTTACCCCACTGCCTTAAAGTTAAATTTTAAATTGAACGCTCAAGTGATGTTTATCAAAAATGACCCGGATCCCTCGAAGCGCTTTTATAATGGGAAAATCGGCTATATCACTAAATTCGAAAAGGGAGCTATTTTTGTCAAATGCCCGGGAGAAGAAGCCATCAGTGTAAGCCCCTTAGAGTGGCAAAATATTAAATATTCGCTGGATGAATCTACGAAGCAGGTAACGGAGGAGGTCAAAGGAAAATTCATTCAGTATCCACTCAAGCTCGCCTGGGCTATCACCATCCATAAGAGTCAGGGTTTGACCTTTGAAAAAGTTATTATTGATGCACATGCCGCTTTTGCACATGGGCAGGTCTATGTTGCCCTCAGCCGATGTAAAACCTTTGAAGGGATCGTGTTGCGTACGCCCATTATCGAGCAATCGGTTAAGACAGATGTCGTTGTTCGGGATTATACGGAGGAGGCTGAGCGTAATGCACCCGGGCTGAAACAGTTGCAACAAGCCAAGCGGGAATATCAGCAGAACCTGATCAAAGAGTTATTTGACTTCAGACCTCAGGCACATAAGTTTGACCAGTTAAGGCGAGCATTGCTGGAGAACGATGCTTCGATCCAGGGAGAAGCGGCCACCGAGCTGGAACAGTTGATTGCTGAAGCGGGGACAAAAGTCTTTGCGATGGCAAACAAGTTTTTACCACAATTAACAGCCTATTTTAATGATTCACTGATGCCGGAAAACCATGAGGTCCTGCAATCCAGAATTCAAAAAGCCAGTACCTACTTTATCCCGGTGCTCAAAGATGGTCTGTATGCTGGTGTACTCAACCTGGACTTTCATACGGATAACAAAGCCGTTCGAAAAACAGTCCATGATAAATGGGAAGAGCTGAAGCTTTCGCTTTTTATTAAACAAGCCTGTTTTGATGCCTGTAAAGAAGGATTTGCAGGACAAACATATATTCAAGCCAGAGCCAATGCAGAGATTGACTATCAGATCAAGCAGCCTGCAGCGCCGCAAGCCCTCCGGGAAAAAATCCCGAAAGAGGTCATCCATCAGGCGCTTTATGAACAATTAAAGACTTGGCGGGATGAAAAAGCGCAGTCGGACCGGGTTGGTTCTCATTCCGTCTTTCCCACTAAAACCCTTATGGACATGACGCATGTTTTACCGACTAAAACAACAACCTTGAAAAAAATGAAAGGGGTTGGTAAAACCCGTATTGAAAAATATGGTGATGGGGTGCTCGATATTATTGTAAACTATACGAAGGCCCGGGGAATCAAAACAGACCAGCTCCAATTTATTACTGGAAAAGACCCCGATGCCGGAAAACCTAAAAAAGACACGAAAGCCATATCACTTGAAATGTTTGTCAGCGGAAAAACCATTGCAGAGATCGCAATTGAGAGAACCTTTGCCATATCCACAATTGAAGGCCATCTGGCATACTTTGTTGGAACCGGAGAACTAGATATCAACAAGTTCTTGTCTCCAGAACAAGTAAAAGAATTAACGGATTATTTTGAAGGAAAAGAGAAAGGGGAGTTGTCCTCCGCAAAGGAGTATTTTGGCAACAAATATAGTTATGGTCAACTAAAAATGATCAGGAATTATGTGGAAAGGCGGGAGAAGGAATAACAAGACCTGTAAAAAAATAATGGATAGTACGTCTCTCTATATTATACCACCAATATCAAGGGGTGGTATAATAGTCAGACAGATGATAGGAAAGAATAAATGAAGAATTATTCGCCGAATTTTCTGAGGCGATATTCTGCGTCCAAACGCTCATTACGACGTTTAACAGACTTCTTGGTGAAGTGCTTTCTTGATCTGAGCTCTCTGTGGAGTTTTAAGTCACGGTGTTTTCTTTTGTACCGTCTGATGGCTCTTTCAATAGATTCGCCTTCTTTGATATTGATAATAATCATGCAAAAAAAATTTTAGGAATAAGCCTGTATTTTTAGTTTTGAGGCCTTCCTGAACTAATAATCAGAGTTAAAAAAAAGCTTACCTGGATCATTCGGAAAGGTATTGAAAAGCTGTAAAGCATTGATTATCTATGATTTTAGCAGCCGTACCTAAGAGATGGACCTTGTAAGGAAGTGCAAAGATACAGAAAAAATTGCTGTAATACTCCATGGTCTGAGTAATAGTAGAATTAAATTAGAGCGCTTTGAGTAAGAAGGGAATTGTCAGGAAGTCTTTAGGTTATATGCAGGACTTGTAGAATTTAAGAGCTACAAAATTATCGTAGTAGAGCTCCTTGGGTTTTGGCATTGATTACCAATCTTTCACTGACTACTCCGGAGTTATTTTTGGGGATGAAAAGGGGATTTATCTACTAGCCTATAATTTCCAGGTTATTACTGGCCGCACAAGAAAATAGTTTTCAGGTGATCCAATTAGAGGCAGATAATTTACCGAGGATCACTTAGATAACCTTTACGCTCGAAAGAGCTTAATAATCCTATTTTGACCAGAAGAAATCTCCTCTGAAGTACCACTTAAATTATCCCGCGTATCTATTTGAATGGCATCAAACTGACTACCTAATTAGCTTTTATGCTAGTGGGTGCGGGAAAGACCTGTTGCTAATTCCTGCTCAGCCTCTAAAAGTTCCTGTTCAGCATGTTTTATGCTTAAAATGATATTCCTCTACCCTATCTTCAGTTATTTCTCTTTTCATAACCCTGGCATTCCTCACTTGACTATTTTGGCTTCTACTATGCTAATCCTTGTTGAATAATTTTATACACCTAAATTAAAACCTTATGAAAAATTTACTACTCTCTACAATGACGGTTTTATGCATGTTGCTAATTGTATCAATTGGTTCAGCTCAGACTCATTTTACAGCTACATTAACCGGGAATCAGGAAAATCCGGCGGTTACTTCGGATGCTACCGGAACAGGTGTTTTTCTCCTTACCGATGAAGGTCTGAAATTTAGTATTACCGTAGAAGGTCTGGAAATCACTAATGCGCATATCCATAATAGTGCTATTGGTGCAAATGGAGGTGTAGCCCGTAGCATCCTTGCTGATTTTGAAGACAATACGGCTTCGGGTATCTGGACTTCGTCAGATGCCGCACCTTTAACGGATGAACTGATAAAAGACCTGTTAGCAGGTAACCTTTATGTCAATATCCATACAGCTGCCAATCCCGGTGGAGAGATCCGTGGACAAATTCTTCTTAGCTCGGGAACCGCCTTTACTGCGAATTTAACAGGCGATCAGGAAAACCCGGCAGTAGTATCAGACGCAAAAGGAACGGGCTTCTTTACCCTGACCGAGGCGGGCTTGGTTTACTCTATTTCCGTAGATAGTATAGAAATCACCAATGCCCATTTTCATAATGCGGCGATCGGAGCAAATGGGGGAGTAGCCCGCAGTATCCTTGCTGATTTTGTTGGTAACACGGCTTCGGGAATTTGGACACCTTCTGATGCATCCCCTTTGACGGATGACCTGATCAAAGAACTGCTGCTCGGCAATATTTATGTCAATATCCATACGGCTGCTAACCCAAGTGGCGAAATCCGTGGGCAGCTAAACCTAAGCGGGGGAATTGGCTTTACTGCAAACCTGACTGGTGATCAGGAAGTCCCGGCCGTTACCACGGATGCCAGCGGTACTGCGTCATTCACCCTAACGGATGCCGGCTTGATATTTTTTATTACGGTGGAAGGATTAGACATTACCAATGCGCATTTTCATATGGGAGCTGTCGGGGAAGTTGGGGGAGCAGTTCGAAGCATCTTTACTGACTTCGACGGGAATACCGCTTCCGGAGTCTGGAGAAGCACTGATACAACACCCTTAACAAAGGAGCTGATAGCAGAATTGCTAAAAGGCAATATCTACGTTAACGTCCATACCCTTGCTAATCTCGGGGGAGAAATCCGTGGCCAGGTTAATCCTAATTTGGGAGCAGGGTTTACTGTTACCTTAACCGGGGATCAGGAAAACCCACCAGTCGCTGCATCATCTACGGGAACCGGTGCTTTTGTCCTGACAGATGCCGGGCTTGAATTCTCCATTACGGTGGAAGGGCTGGACATCGCTAATGCCCACTTTCATGATAATGCAATCGGCGCAAATGGCGGAGTTGTCCGAGGTATCATGAGTGATTTTGATGGTAATACGGCTTCGGGAATCTGGACAAGTACGGATGCTCAACCTTTGACGGATGAATTGCTCGCTAAGTTATTGGCAGGCAACCTTTATGTTAACGTCCATACAGCGGGTAACCCTGGTGGAGAGATTCGTGGTCAGATTTTACTTAGCTCCGGAACAAGTTTTTCAGCCAGATTAACCGGGGATCAGGAAAATCCCGGCATTGTTACCGATGCGAAGGGAACCGGTGCTTTTACGCTTACTGATGCCGGGCTGGTTTACGCGATTACAGTGGAAGGCCTGGACATCACCAATGCACATTTCCATAATAATGCGATCGGTGCAAATGGTGGAGTAGCCCGTGGCATCCTTGCTGACTTTGATGGTAATACGGCAGCGGGAATCTGGGCACCATCAGATGCATCGCCCTTGACGGACGAATTTGTAAAAGAACTGTTGGCAGGTAATATATATGTCAACATCCATACGGCGGATAATCCCGGTGGAGAGATTCGTGGACAGGTTTTGCTGAATGCAGGAAGAGGATTTAACGCTAATATAATGGGAGGCCAGGAAGTTCCGCCGGTTAGCACTTCAGCTAGTGGTTCCGGAGCCTTTACCCTTACCGACGCTGGATTGGTATTCAATACCACCGTAGCAGGATTAACGATCGCTAATGCTCATTTACATAATGCTCCTTTTGGGGAAAATGGTGGTGTGGTACGTGGTATCCTTGCAGACTTTGATGGGAATACTGCTTCCGGAGTCTGGAGTAGTACGGATGGACAGCCTCTAACGAATGACCTGATAGCAGAACTAGTGTTAGGTAATATCTATATCAACGTTCACACGGGCGACAATCCCGGTGGTGAGATTCGCGGCCAATTGGGTGATGTTGAGTTTATTACCAGTGTTGAGTCGGTGGATGATCCATTTGCCGGTTCCAAAGGTTACACCTTGGCGCAGAATACGCCCAACCCGTTTAGTACCAGCACGGAAATTCAATTTAATCTCAGCCAGTCTGGTCAGACGGTATTGAAAATATATAATCTGATCGGAAAAGAAATCACCACACTGGTAAACGAAGACTTATCTGGCGGCGCCTACAAGGTAACTTTTGACTCTGTTAATTTACCTTCCGGTGTTTACATTTATCGGCTGGAATCCAATGGTGGAAGTATCGCCAGGAAGATGATCGTGAAAAGATAAGCGTTGATGCTTTGTTAAAAGGACAGGAGTCATTCTGAATATTTGAAGCTATTTGATTAGTTTAGAATGTTTATTGGAGCGAAGCTCCTGTTTATCTCTCCGCTGAAGCGGATTCGGGGTTGATGCACTTAGTACGTACAGTTAGCCTCGATCCCGCTCGGCGGAGAGATAACTTTTAAATGTTGGTAATATCGCTGAGGCCCTTCAGTACCTTCTGGATACCAGCAATTCGAAATGACTCCTGTTCTGTTAAAAACACGATTCAAAATATAATGCTATTTCAATCTCCTCTTTGAAGCTTAGCTCAAACACTCTCTCCATTACCGTGGCAATCGTCTCTGGCAGGTTATCAAATTGATCGACAGGAACCACATCAAAGGTCCGATTAAAATTTTCCTTTTACTTATCTTCCCCACCCCTCCATTTGAATATACCAATCTGAGCTGTTTGGTCCTTTCCTGCCTGACTATATGTCACACAGGCAGGTCATCAAGAAAAAGGACATAGCTATTTTTTATAGCCTCACGATTTAAGGGAATAGCCATTTCAGCCCAAAGCAAAAGAAAACAAAGCCAGATAAGCCCAACGTCCAATTGGCGAGAGCCAAAAGGAAAGGATTCCTGTTCGAGCCACTAGCACCTAAAAGCGTGAAAATCTACAACCAGATCGGGGATACCCCCAAGCGTAAAAATCAAAAGCCAAAGCGAGTTTGAATCCTTTCTTGATTTTTGGTCCTTTTCATCAAGGAAAAGGACATATATGTTTTACTAAAAGCGGTTTCAAATTTAACCCTCCCCACCCAACCACCTAAAAATACCAATCTGGATTTTTTGTAATAATTTTTTATCTTCAAACCCACAGATCACCTAAAACCAACAAACATATGAGTCAATCTCGCGGAAATTGGAACAGTAAACTGGGATTTATCCTGGCCGCCAGCGGTTCTGCCATTGGCCTGGGTAACATTGTATTTTTTAGTTCTAATGCCTACCAATATGGTGGTGGTGCTTTTTACCTTCCTTACTTTATCGCCCTCTTTGTCTTAGGGATGCCAGTGATGATGGTGGAATTTGGGATTGGCAGTATGACGAGTAAATCCTTCCCCCTGGCCCTGAGAAATTTCGCGGGTAAAAAAGGAGAATTTGTCGGTTGGTGGAGTATTGCCTGTGCCATGTTTATCACGGCCTATTATATCTCTATTTTAGGGTGGGCATTCGGCATGATGGTCGGATCGTTTGGAAGTCTTTTTGAGCCGGGAGCTTCGGCGCCTTTTACGCCATTTGAAACGCCAACGGAAGGTGTTAGCGCCATGGTGTACTTTTTCGGGTTGATTGCCACTTGGTGGCCTTTGTTATTTATCGTCATCCT
>CBDUIU010000022.1:0-14834 GCA_965367335.1 uncultured Saprospiraceae bacterium | reverse complement strand
GCCAATCATTTGTGAGACAATCTCGTTTTGCGCTACAAAACTAGACTTCGCTCATCCTTTGATTTTAGATCTAACACCCCGTAGGGTCTAACACCTTGGTACCTAAAAATCCTCCCTAATCCTTTGGTACCTCCACCACCTCGGTAATAACAGGTGCTTTCCATTTTTCGTAGCCGATCGGTTGTTCGTTAGCTTTTTGAATCGCCTGACTGGTTTGCCGTTTATCGCTGATTAAAGCAAAGGTCATGATCAGGCTGGTTCCAATGATGATGAATAACAATATTCCTGCATCGAATCCAGCGATTTGTGCCTCAGCCGGGATGGCATAAAAAAGAAGGATCGTGATCAAGCCCCGTGGTGCAATAAACAGTTGGGGGAGAATGTCTTTTCCAATAAATAGCCGTAAAATAATAAAACGAATCAGGTAAATAGATAGGATGATCAGACCACTGACGATGGCTACTTTTGCGCTAGCCAGGGAAGCCAGGGTGATCGTCATTCCAAAGATGACAAAGAAAAACGTACGGACGACAAACGCCGTTTCCATAGTGATGACGTGCAAACCTTCGTAGACTTGTTTGGCTTTTTCCATGTGTAACCACTCTCCCAGTTTACCCCGGAAGAAGAGTTTCATATTAGCGATCAACAGTCCAAAGATCAAAATAATGATCAATGAAGATAGGTGCATTTTTTTGCCTAAAGCATATAAGAGTAATAGTACGGCGATCAGTAAAAATAATTTGGTGTGGCTTTTAATATGTTGAAATATAAAGACGATCATATAACTAGCCACTAAGGACAGAATGATAGTCAATACTATATTTCCTCCAAATTCAGCCATGCCACCTCCGTGTCCGGCAGCCTCCAGTTGACCGGTGAGAAAATAAAAGACCATGATCCCCAGGATATCGGAAAAGGTACTTTCGTAAATATGGAATTCCTTTTTGCTGGTCTTCAGTGTGGTAACACTTGGGATAATGATCGCACTGGACAAAATAGAAAGGGGCGTGGCGTATAGCCAGGCAGAAGCCGTGGTCATCCCATCGATAAAATTTTCCAGGATGAGTGCCGCAACCCAGGTGGACGCTAGTAATCCCAAAAGCGCAATCCCAAATGCCTTGGCGATTGGAATATATTTTTCTCTATCTAGCTTCAACTCTAATGCCGCTTCCAATACGATCATGATCAAACCCACAATGCCAAGCACTTCAAGGATGGGGAAAAAATTAATATTCCCGGCATTCATCGCATCCAGAGCAAACTTTAACAGGATTCCCAGGACAATCAGCATGAGCACCGATGGAATATTTGTCTTACGGGAAATCTCTCCAAAAAGAAAAGAAAGTATGATAATGATGGAGGCATCAATAATCAAATTATAAGAACTTAGTATTTCCATCTTAAATAATTTAAAGTTGAATGATTTTACAATTATATCCTTTCCCTTCAAGCATCGTGATTAAATTGTACAAATGATTTTCTTCTTTCACCAGTACGCGAACATGAATTTCATCTTCGGTTGAGCTAGGGAAAATTTCCGGTTGCTGAGATAGATCCAGATAAGGGCTGGTTATTAAAATATCCAGAACAGTTTGATGATCTAGGGACATGTTTTTTTCCTTGTCTGGTTTAATGCTGATGGCTAAGGTATAATAGCCACTGATGTTTTCTCCGGAAAATAACAGATACCCCTGCTCGATTAAATTTGCATATTGTAAATATTGCACACCTTGATTGGTTTTAATTTTCAAACCAAATTTTCCGGCACTGGTAATAATCCCCTGATGTTGCTGCACCTTTATTTGTTTTCCCGGACCAAAGGCAGTATTGAACTTGATGATTTGGCCAGTGATATAATTTTTTAGGTGAAAAGCACTGAATAGTAGTAGTAAAAGTATCAGTATGCCATTTATCGGCAAATTCACAAAGGCGAACATAATCAATACCAGGAAGATGGCAAGGGGTTCATAAATCAGCAAAGCCAATTTCACACTTTTACTCAGTTCAAAACGAATTCGACCTAAAAATTTGGCGCGAATTAGTAGATCATGAAGCATTTGTAACAATACATATACTGCGATGAAAGCAAAGAGAATAAAGATAAACTGCTGCCACGAAAACTGATATTCCAACGACATGACTGTTTAATTTTGATGATAAAATTTCAAATACTGCAAGCGGTCGAGTGTTTGCCCTAATTCGTTGACAACCAGTTTGTTTACTTCCAGCCAGCCGTCCGGGTAACGCCTCAGTAAGCCGATGTTGATCAGGCGCTGTAAGATCCCCTTGTATTTACTTTTAAAAGGTGGGCCGAAGTGCTGCAGGAGTCGATATTCATTGGTGCGTTTTTGCATGAGGATGGAAACTAGCAAAATCGCCGTGTCCGGATTGATAAACTTAGGTAAACTGTAGCTGTAATCTAATTCCAGTTTTACCCGGTCCTCGTCGTAGTGAGTGGTAAGAAAGGCCCAATGTAACAGGGCTTCTCCGATATTGCCACCGCTGGCCCTGTAGATCTGTTTGGTGATTTTTCTAAACTGAGGAGAGTTGATTTCCAGACCATTTTTATTGACCATTACCCGGTGGGTCGCTCCATGTCGAGTCAGAATAGCCTGTCGCATATCTTCGATCCCGATTTGATCCAAATTAATCTCCGCTTGAAATGCGCGTCCAAACTGGAGGGTTTTTTCTAAATGAACTTTTAGCCAATTGTTCATGGAAACCATAAAGAAAACCTGCCGGGAATAAGCGTCAATATGGTGACAGAGGGCACGAACGTTTTGGAGCAATGGCCGGGCAGGATCATTCCATAACTCCAGGTCATCAATCCAAACCATCCGTCGTTGATTAATGCTGTTCTTGCGAATAAAGATCAGGGTCTCTTCCAGGTTATAGGTCGTTTCGAGTCGACGGCCATTTACTTCAATGATCGAGTTGGGAGATAGCCGGATGACATCATCTTGAAAAAACTGTTTGGCCACCAGGGTTCCAAACAAGGTTTTTCCGGAGAGGGGTTGACCACTGATGATGACCGCTCCCCGAAAATCTGCGTTCCACTGTTGGATAAGATTGTCAATGTGGTCAAGTTCCTTTTGTCGACCTACCCAAAATGATTCACCGACATATCCACGTGCCAGAAAGATGCTGTTATAATCCTGACTTTCCTGATCCATTTCGCGAGATTGGATAAAACGGACTACCTTTTCCGCATCACTCAATACTTCTTCCTGGGCTACTTTAGTGCGGAATTTTTCGAAAAACTGAAACCTGTTTTTTAAACGACTGCGTAGCGGTTTGATCCACTCCGCGTTTTGAAAATTAAATTGTGTCTTGGACAAATCCTGTAAGGGTAAAAACGGAGCGTCAACATTTAACATTTTTGCTGCGTAAAACTCTTGTTGTAATTCCTTGTGAAGTAGGGCGACTAATTTGCCTTGTCGGTTTTCAAACTGTTCCAAGCGATCCAGGTAATTGGTTAACGGACGAATAAGCTCAGCAGAATCTTCATTTCTCCTTTTGTCTTCACCGAATTTTACACCAAATAGGTTTCTGACATTTAGCAAAGCCATTTTAAGGGCATTACTGGTGTTTTCTACGATTTCCTGGGATTGATAGATGATTGGGAACAGAATACTGTCCAACCAGCTAAGGGTTGATTTTTGTAATGAGATTTCCCGGTATTGGATCTTGCCCAGTTGCGTATCAACGGGGACTTGCAGGTTGAGATTTAGTTTGGAGGATATATCATTGATAACGGATCTGAAAGCATCTGCGGAATAGGTCGGATTAATTTCTCCTAGCTTATCTTCGATATATTCTTTGAGTTCATTGGGCTGATCCAATAAATTTTCTTGAATAAATTCGAGCATTTTTATCGACTTTTCCCGAATTGAGTTGATTTCGTTTTGTGCTTTCTCCAGTTTATTTTTAATCAGCGTTTCAATCTCTTTGTACAAGTTGGCCGTTTGATTTAAGGCTAGGAATTGAGATTTAAGGTATTTTGACTGCTGCTGAATTTCTAAAAACTGTTGGCGATAGACAGGGTAGGGGGGCTGCTGCGCGAGCCATTTCTCCAATTGTCGGCGTTGAAGCTTGGGAGCAGCTTCCAGTTGATTAAGGTTGACTTCCAGATCAGTGAACATATCCAGTGCAGCCTGGGCAATAACAGCTTTGGAGTCTTGACACAATTTAAGGATCGCTTCCGGGCTTACTCTTCCGTCTTTTGCTAAAAGTTGGGCTTTATATTGTTGGAAAGTTACATCCCGCCAAAGGATGAGAAATTTTTTAGCCGATTCATGCCAGCTGTAATTTAAATAGGTGACTAAGAGTGATTTTTCCGTTGCTAATTTTTCATAAGCGGCATCACCTAGCTGAAAAAAATCTGCCAGCAATAAATCAAAATGCTCCACCAGTGTTTCGGGCAGTTTTTCTCCCTGGTTAGCTCCCCATGTTTTTTCAATGACACTGAGGATGTTTTCCTGCGTTTGATGTAAAAGCGTCTGCAAGCGTTCCTTATTTTCAGTCATAGGCAAAATAAATTATCATGAAGAAGACGATTATCAATTATCTGGTCACAAAAATCGGATAATAAGCCTGATGTAGAAAATCAGGTGATCCCTGAGAAAAGAATAAAAATGAAATGATAGGCTTAGTAATTAAAGCATGTTTGACAGTTACTATCAATACTTTTCAAGGATTTAAGAATAAAGGGTTAAATTAGGTAATATCATCCATTAACTGGCTTCAAATGGGTGTATTTTTATCGTCCGGCGCAGGAATAATTGGTGGAGGAAAATTGTCATTGGGTTGTTTAAAGACAAGCGTACGGTAAGGAAAAGGAATTTCGATTCCTTCCAGGTCAAACCGTTTTTTAATACTTTCCAGGGCCTCGCATTGCATCACAAATCCGTCCGCCTGATCTTTTGCCCAGGCCCAGGCCCGTATATTGATGGAGGATTCTCCGTAGTTCAGCAAGCGAACGGGGACCAACTCCATACCTTCTGCTATTTGTAAGGGTGTGCGATGATCGATAAAAAACGGATGATTCAATAATACTTCCTTAATAATTTTTCTCGCCAGGTCAATATCTGAATCATAGCTGATACCTATATTAATTAAGCGGCAAACACGTTCGTCCGTCATATCCGCATTGATAATCACCTCATTGCTGATGATTGTATTGGGAATGACGATTCTCCGGTTTTCGAAATCCCGGATCACCGTATGTCGTAGGGTAATATCTTCTACCACACCAGCCATGGTATCGCGAATTGTTAGTCGGTCGTTGATCCGGTAAGGACGAAAGATAACGATGAACAAACCGCTAATGATATTACTCAGTGCTTCCTGTGAAGCAAAGCCAACCGCCACTGCCAGTATTCCGGCACCAGCTAATAAAGAACTAGCTACTGTACGTAATTCGGGGATAAAATAAATAGCCCAACTAAAACCAACGACGAAGATCAGGGCTCGGATAGCATGGCGTAAAAACTTATAATTGGTCGGGTCATTTTGTAGTAATTCTGTGTTACGCTTGATAAAACGCCCGAATAGCCGGTTAAAAAGACCTGCCAGTAATAAAGTACCTATAATGACAATGAGGGAAGAAATATAGGGATAAAATATGCCTAGATGTTCTTTCATATATAAGGTTTGTTTTGATGTATCGAAGGTAGCTAATCGTTTTTATAAATAACAGAAAATGGCCACAAATATTTATACATTGTGGTAGCTTAAAATTACAAATACTATCTTCGATTCAAACATCTGTTGTCTCCTATGTTACTTTCTGCCGTTGATCCCAATATTCTTAAGTTTATTTCACTCGGAGTTATCATTCTCGGACTCGGAAGCCTGCTCAGGTATTTCAGGCAACCCTATATTATTGCTTATATCATAGCGGGTGTTTTGATGGGAGAACATGGCTTTCAATTGTTCACTGATAAGGCATTAATTGCGAACTTCGGAGAATTTGGCTTAATCCTCTTGTTGTTTTTCATCGGAATGGAAACGAGTTTGCATGGGTTAATAAAAAACTGGAAAGTAGCGACGGTCGGTACTGTACTTCAGGTGATGGGTAGTATTTTGATGGTGGGGCTGATCGGATGGTACTTTTCCTGGGAAATGAAGCGCATTATTGTCATGGGTTTTGTCACCAGCCTGAGTAGCTCGGCCGTAGTGATTAAACTATTACAGGACAATCACGAAACGCAAACAGCGACCGGAAAAAATGTCATCAGTATGTTATTGGTACAGGATATTTTGATCGTTCCCATGCTGATCATTACTAACTATTTGGGAGGTATCACGCCTACTCCGGTTGAAATTGGCCTCCAGCTCATGGGGGGCGTTTTGATCATCTCGGGAATCATTTGGATTGTAAGTCGTGAGACAATTACCCTTCCGTTTAGCGAACAATTTAAGGAGGATCATGAGTTGCAGGTTTTCCTGGCCCTCATTTTCTGTTTTGGAGGTGCTGTACTAACTGCGTTGTTTGGCTTGTCTGCGGCTTTAGGGGCATTCGTAGGTGGTTTAATCATCCGTGCTGCCAACTCCACCGAATGGTTTCACGATAGTTTACATTCCTTCCGGGTCATCTTTGTGGCTTTGTTTTTTGTTTCGATTGGGATGTTGATTGATTTGCATTTTTTAGTGGAAAACCTGACAATTGTTTCGTTTTTGATATTATCATTTTATTAATACGCTTGTACTGCATTACTTTGGCAGAAAATGGAGTAACAGTATTTACGGCGGTGCTTTGTTAGCACAAATTGGAGAACTGAGTTTTGTGTTAGCGGCCAGCGCATTTAGCAATCATATTATCGCGGATTATACTTATCAGATGACGATTATTGTCATTGCCTTGACCTTGCTGATTAGTCCTTTTTGGATAGAAGGGACAAAGAGAATAGTGAATCGAGACAGAAAGGTACTCCCACAAGTATAAACGCTCTCCAGTTTTAGATGGTACTCGGAGGACATCATTGCTAAGTTGTTTGTCCCAGGAGAGAGGAAGCCTTTCTCTCTCCTGAGTGTAAAGTCAACCTCAGTATTGAGTTACCAGTTTTATCTGATCTGCCTTTAGCCGGGCTTTCAACCAAGCTTCCATTTGCGATTTTTCTTTAGTTTTTGGTTTCACTTTAAATTGTACATAAGCAAAGAGTAAGGTATCCAGGTGAAAGCTATCGATATCGGAAAGCACAATGGAAGCAACTGATAATTGTTGGGCATTGTTATTAATAGCCTTCACTTCTTGTGCTAAATCTTTGATAGGAAATTCTTTGGAACGATAGCGGATGATCTCATTTTCTAACAATTTAATATTAGCATCTTTATTTTTCAGCATCTCTTCATTTTTGCGATATAATTCCTCAATGATCCCCGTTTTTAATTGCAAGTTCATTTGTTCGATTGTAGCGACATCAATTCCTCCGGACTTTTGACTGCTTTGTAATATGATCAAGTCGGTTTCAGGTAGGTTATATGCCGCCATTTTTTCCTTTCGTTCAGCGATGACTGCTGAATCTACGGGTTCTCCAAAAAGGGTGATTTCAATCCGGTTATTATCTTTTTCAAAGGTAATTTTAGAACTAATAATTTGACTGTTGTCAAAAATTAATTCCTCATTGATGAAATGATTGGCATTTTTGGTGAATAAGGTTTTGTTGACTACATAATAAGCTGTGTAGATGCTAGGTAAGATGGCTGCCAAAACAAAAATAAAAATATATCTTTTGACTTTTTTCTCTCTTTTGGGATCTAAAAATTCTTTTTTTGAATAGCCTAAAAGTAAGACGATCAGATAGGTAGAAATCGTAATGAAAACACTATTGATGAAAAACAAATACATAGCACCAAAGAAATAATTCCAATGACCCATTGCAATTCCAAAGCCGGCGGTACAAAGCGGGGGCATCAAAGCAGTTGCAATCGCTACCCCGGGAATTGCATTACTTTTCTCCTTTCTGGAACTGGCAATAATTCCAGCTAAACCACCAAAAAATGCAATAAAGACATCCCATAGTGTTGGTGATGTCCTGATCAAAAGTTCTGACTGGGCAATATCCAATGGGGATATCCAAAAGTATAAAGCCGAAGTAAGTACACTGATTAAGACCGCAATGGTCAGGTTTTTTACCGCTCGCAGGATCAATTCAAAATCATAAATGCCAATGCCTAATCCTACACCCATGATCGGTCCCATCAGCGGAGATATCAGCATGGCGCCAATCACAACGGCAGTACTATTTACATCTAAACCGACGGAACAAACAAGAATAGCAAAAATTAAAATCCATAAGTTTGGGCCACGAAAAGGGACATCCCCTTTGATATCTTCAATCGTAGCTTTTTCACTGGCTTCATCCTCGTGTAGGTTAAAGAGATCTTTTAAAAAAAGCTTTAGGTCTGTTACGACAGTCTTGAAGGGAAAGGCTTGTGTAGACATATGTGACATTAGGTATTGAAGGTGTTGAAAAAGTACTAATCCTTAATTTTAATGGTTCCTTTTTTCTGCCGCAAGCGATTCAGTACAAGCCTTTAATAAGTTAACAAGAAGATACTCCCTAATTAAAGCGCTCAGACTATCATCAAACGGAGGTGAAATTTGCGATAGCTTATTGTTAAGCCATTTATGACTTGTCATCCTTTGTATCCACTGCCCATCCAGTGGCCATGAGTAACCGTACTTTTGGAGTTTTCTCGCATACAGGTGCCAAAACGGGCATATGATTCTAACGCTTCAAAGACAGTAAATTTGTTTCTTATTTAAATCCTACCAGATGAGCAAAATCAAAGGAAGAGATGACAATAGTCAATCCTCGAAACAGAAGTCAACTCTCAAAATAAATGTCTATTTTGAGCTGTATTGTGCCGTTCCACCGAAGATACCAATTCAAAGGACATTCTTAGCTTTATGATCGTCTTGTTACTTTTTATTAAAAAAATGTCTTTACTTAGGAACTGAATTCAATGTCTAATATTTTAATTATGAAACCTATACTATTTCTAACCGCTTATTCCTCACATGCCCCGGTGATTTGGCAATATGTGCAACAAATCGCTGCTGAACTTTTTGATAACCGAATTGTTGCGGCGCATATTTACGAGGGGGTCACCCCTAGTTTAATGACCAATACGATGGATCCGGATATGGGAGAGAATATCCAGGATTATGCGGAACGACAGCAGGAGGAACAAAAGGATCGCCTCAGAGATTTTCTGAGGAGCCATCGCCTTAACCAAGACCTTGACCTGCAGTTAAATTATATCATCCGACCCGGAGATGCGATGACGGAGATCCAGGACATCGTTACTGCTCGTGATTACGGATTGGTGGTGATGGGTACCCAGACCAGGGGAGGTATTGAAGAGTTGATCCTCGGGAGTGTCGCTAAAACGGTGGTCGAATCGGCGAATTGCCCGGTCTTTTTTGTTCCCCCCAAGGCTACTTATCAACCCATCAGGGATTTACTTTTTGCCTCTAGTTTTTCCCCCAGGGATCAACAGATCATCGATTACCTCCTGGATTGGACTACGGCTTTTCAAACCAAACTCCATTTATTACATATAAGTCAGGATCAATTAGACTGGGAGGAATCCAACCAACTGATTGAGCAATGGAAGCGGTATTATAATGACTACCTGGCAGAGAAGGTCATTGAGTACGTCGTTGGAGCCGGTCCGGTCATTACGGGCATCCTCAGCTATGCTAAAAAAAATAATTGCGGCTTCATCGCTTTGCATAAACGGGAACGTTCCCTCATGGAACGATGGCTTTATCCCAGCCACACTAAAGTAATCCAACAGCAATCAGATCGACCTTTGCTGATCTTTAATCCTAAGTTTAAATTTATCGATCCTCGGATGGATTAGCTTTAAGTAATAGAATGACAAGGTTTTAAATGCTTATCTATGGAGTCAAATAAACATCTACATAAAAAACATAAAGGGAAAAAAAAGAAAAGACGTAAGTTGGTAGGAGCTCCTCCTGGTAGTCTTCAATTTATTGGGGAAAAAAAGATTGAAGAGCCAAACATCAATCTGACGATTTATAATGAAACTATTTTCAAGCATATCACTCCGGAGAAAATTGAACTTTCGGAGACAGCGGATGAAACCATTCATTGGTTTGATATCAGGGGGGTACACGAGGTGGAACTGATAGAAAAATTTGGAAATAGTTTTAAAATTCATCCGCTTATATTAGAGGATGTCCTGGATACACATCAACGTCCAAAATACGAAGAATATGACAATGGGGTTTTTATCATTGTCCGTGCGCTTTCTTTTGATAAAGAAACCCTGCAAATCAAAACGGAGCAGATCGCAATGTATTTGTCTAAAAATCTATTGATCTCTTTTCAGGAGGATGAAGTAGATACTTTTTTTCCCATTCATAAACGTCTGGAAGGAGGAAGCGGCCGAATCAGAAAACGCGGAGCAGATTACCTAACCTATGCTTTGATTGATACGATTGTTGATAATTATTATGTCATTCTGGATAACGTGGAAGAGGTCATTGATGAGATGGAAGTAGAAATTATCGATAATCCAAATCAAGAGACTAAATCCCGTATCCACTTGTTAAAGCGGGAGATGCTTACCTTACGTAAAGCCATTACCCCCTTGCGGGAGGCGGTGAGTAAGTTTTCAAAATCAGAACATGAATTGATTAATGACTCCACTGAGTTATTTATCCGGGATTTATATGATCACATTGTACAAATCCAGGATAGCACGGAAACTTACCGGGATACGCTTTCTGGTCTTCAGGATCTTTATATTTCCGAGATCAGTTTTAAGATGAATAACGTGATGCAAGTGCTCACGATCATCACGACGATATTTGTTCCGCTTTCTTTCCTGGCTGGGCTATATGGGATGAATTTTAAATTTATGCCCGAGTTGGAATGGCGATATAGTTATTTTGTCCTGTTGGGTGTTATGTTTACGCTAGCGGTCACCTTACTGGTTGTGTTTAAACGAAACAATTGGATGTAAGGCAGCTATGGCCTTATTCATTCGTTATGATCTGCAAAGGTATGGCCTTATCCTGCTCATACAGCTTATGTTCCAGGATAGGAGAGGGAAGGTTAAATCCTTTTTCCAATAACAAGGCTTTTACTTCTGAAATAACTCTACTTTTAATCGTTGCTCCCAGATAGGAAGGTGGGACTTTTTTGTCCTTAAAGATATTGATCCAAAAGAGCACCTTTATATCAACCGTGTGACTCCCAATTGTGGTAGTCAGCACATCAGGGACGGGGCTTTTTAATATTTCGGGCTGTTGCTGCAAGTAGGCTATGATCAGTTTCCTGGCAGCGATTAAGTCAGAAGGGACATCCAACCCAATGTCAAAATCTAATCTTAACAGGCCATCTTTTGTGTAATTGACCAACACCCCCTTGATCATATTTGAGTTAGGGATAAAGATATCTTTCCCTTCAATGTTCCGAATATGAGTAAACCGAAGATCCAAATTTTTTACGGTTCCTTTGAAGCCACTGATTTCAATGATATTCCCTTTCTCAAATGGACGGTTCATAGCCAGTAAAATACCCGCCAGGAAATTTTCAAAGATATCTTTAAAGGCAAAACCAACGATCAATGCTGAAATACCAGCACCTGTCAACAAACTATTGGCGATCCCCGAAAACCCTAAAATCTGCATGGCGACGATTGTGCCAATCAAATAAAACAACCATTTAATTGCTTTTGCAACAAAGGTGATGGAAAAGGATTCTCCTGAAGACTTTACAAACATTTTTCGAAAGCCCCCATAGACAATCCTTCCGATAAAATGAAATAATAATAGAAAGAATAGAGCTATCAATAAATTGGGTAATAACAGAATAAAAGCATCCCAAAATGATTCAAAAGTAGATAGTATTTTTTCTTTCATTGTGATTGATTTGGTGACTTATTAATAAACCTAAGTCTTATATTTTAGGATTACTTAAATGGATGAAGTTAGTTCAATTTTTTTTGACTCAAAAATTGATATGATGAACCGCATCTTAGTACCCATTGATTTTTCGCCTTCTTCTGAAAATGCCTTAAGGTATGCCATCGCACTATCAAAAGATTGGGGCATGAAACTCACCCTGCTCCATTGTTATCCTTTTCAGGAGGCTATTCGACCCTATCATTTTGATAAAAAAGAATATAGCGTGGGGGTGAGGGAAATGCTAACCCACCTTCATGAGGCCAATTCCGATGAGAAAGATCCGGATACGCGCTACCTGGCCCGCCCCGGATCAGTGATAGATAAAGTTGCCCTGATCAGTGGTGATTACACCCTCATTGTTTTAAGTGGTAACCACTACCGATCAGGTTTTCAACGCTGGATAGGGAGCCGTGCTTCGGCCATTGCCTCTGAAGCGCAATGTCCGGTACTCATCGTTCCCCCTACTGCCAAATATACTTCCTGGGAAAACATTTGGCATATCAAAAGAAATGAGGAAGAGCCGGGTATCCTTAAAAGACAGGCTTCAGAATTAAAAATTGATGTAACGACAATTCAAACAAAGTCATTACAACAAACCACCTTTACTTCAGTGATCTGGCGGAATATGGTAGCCTATATTCAAACTCCCAAAGTAGAAATGCTTGAGATCATCCAAAAGGCTAGATCAGAAGAGACCGTACATTTGATGATTCTCGTCAGTCACCAAAGGAATACCTTTGAAAAATTTATTACCGATGACGTGACCCACGTTATCTTTCAATTTGATATTCCTGTCCTGATCTTTCAAGCAGACAGCTAAGGCAGTCAATTAACAGGATTGAAAATTAAACCTATTCTTCTTCATCTATGGGCAATTTTCTATACTTCTCCTTAGGTAGAGGTCTCATCTTACCTCTGCGTTTACCATCGAGAGTATATAATTCCTTTTTAGTTTCTTTAGGTTGTTTAGATTTATTCTTTTTATCCATGATCACAAAGATTAATTTTGGTCAGTAGTATCAGCGTCTTCGTAAAGGGTATCCAGGATCGACTCATATTCTATCGTATCTTCATCATTGTCGTCTTCATCATCATACATCTCTTCAGTTGACTCCTCATCTTCATCCTGCTGCTGTTCCTGGTTACTAGTATTTCCGCATGAGATTATAAAGAAAGCAGAAGTAACCAATAAACCTAAAATCAATTGTTTCATGCTAATTTACAATTTAATAAGATTATAAAATAAAAAGATAAAAATAAGACTGAATTCTTTAAAGTGGTCACCATGTTTTTATTGAAAAATCATGGAAAAGGTTACGCCCGTAACTCACGCACCTGTTTCTTTAATATTTTTCTGGCGCTATGAATCTGACTTTTAACAGTACCCAGCGGTAAGTGTAGTTGTTTGGCTATTTCCTGGTAATGAAATCCATCCAGATAAAGTTTGAATACTGTTTTAACAGGTTCGCGTAAGGATTCCACTTTTTGGTAAACAAAATCGAGGGTTAAGTTTTGTTCTCCTTCGTTATTTACGGTATCACTGGAAGCGGATAATACCATCCGATCAGCGGTGGCTGCTGATTCCTTCCGTTTTTTTATTTTGCGATACTCATTAATGTATAGGTTGCGCATGATTACCGCTGCCCAGGCCTTGAAGTTTGTATTGTCGCGAAACTTTTCTTCTTGTTCTACCAGTTTAGCTAAAGTGGCTTGATACAGCTCCCCCGCCTTATCCTTATCACGCGTAATGGAAAAGGCCACGTACTTTAAGTAGCCTTGATGATCCCGCAGTAATTGTTCATAAGTTGTTGACATGATTAATTATTTTTTTTCATCCACTGTAAAACCTTATTCACATCTTCCAGCTGGCATAAACCTGTTCCTGCTTGCATGGTAGTAGCGGTGCCGCAGGCAACCCCATAGCGCAATACCTCAGCAATGGGTTTGTGCTGCGCCAATGCATAGACAATACCGGCTACCATACTATCTCCTGCACCAATGGTGCTTTTAGGAGGAATGGTGGGCGGCACACAGTATTCTATTCCTTTATTCGTAGCGATCATAGCCCCTCTTGCACCCATTGATACCACGATGACCGTGGCTTTACCCTTTGCTATCAGCGCTTTAGCTAAGTCTTCCTGCTCCGTTCCGCTGATGTGTTCCACTCCGGTAATGGAGGCTAATTCACTCAAATTTGGTTTTAGTAAATATACGCCAGCATCAACGGCTTTTTGCAATGGAACACCAGAAGTATCAAGCACTAATTTCGTATCATATCGTTTTGCAAGACTGGCTACTTGCGCATAAAAATCCTCCGGCACTCCAGGTGGTAGACTTCCGCTGGCTACGAGGAAATCTACTTGTGAGAGCTGTTTTTCCAAGTGGTGAAGCAATTGCTGCCATTCCGTCTCCGCTAATGGGTTTCCCGGTAAACCAAAGCGATATTGAAGCTGTGAACTAGATTCGGTCACCGCAAAACTCTCTCTTGTTAACCCTTGCACTGAAATGGTGTCGGTATCGATACCTTCTATAGCTAACAACTTTTCTACGTGTTGCCCGGACGCTCCCCCGGAAGGAAAAACGGCTACCGTCTGTCCTTTTAGCCGATGGATCACTCTTGCTACATTTATTCCTCCTCCGCCAGGGTGATAGGCTGGTGCCCCACAACGCATTTTCCTTTCCGGAACTAGTTGCGGAACGGTGGTGCTGATATCCAATGCGGGATTGGGCGTTAAAGTGATAATCTTCATGTGGTAGTAGTCTGGTGCGTCCGACTTAATTATTAAACTATCTGATTACAAGCACGGGTACCTGTAGGTCATAACTGACTAATTTCTCCGTAGTACTGCCGAAAATAAATCGTTCAAAAGGCGAATGCCCCTTTGCT
>CBDUIU010000021.1:0-14842 GCA_965367335.1 uncultured Saprospiraceae bacterium | reverse complement strand
ACTGGCAATAGTTGTCATTTTGTCCTTAGTTTTTTCCTTGGTAGAGGGTGCGCTGATATTACCTGCGCATGTTGCTCATTCCGAAGCACTTGCTCCCAACCGCAAACGCAATCCGGTATCCGAAGCACTAGATAAATTTATGATTTGGATGCGGGATAAGTTATATGGTCCAGTATTGAAATTTGCGATCGAAAATCGATTCTTTACCCTGGCTGCGATTACTTCTCTGTTGGTCTTAACCTTTGGGGCCGTCGGCGGTGGTATCATCAAAACCACTTTTTTTCCCGTCATTGAACGCGACAATATTGTCATTTCTTTACAAATGCCCGCCGGCACCCGTGAGCAGTTTACCCAAAAATGGTTAGACCATATAGAAGCAGCCGTTCTCAGTTCTAATACAGAACTAAATGAAGAATATTTCAATAATGAAAAGCAAATTGTACAAAAGGTGGAAAAAACATTAGGGCCTTCTTCGTACAAAGGAACAATCAATCTTTCTTTACTGGACGGTGACAATCGCGGCGAGTTAAGTACCCGGGAGGTCATTAATAGAATTCGCTCCAAAGCCGGCGTCATTCCGGAAGCTGAAGTGGTCACCTATGGATCACAGTCCGCCTTTGGCAAACCCGTTTCAGTTTCACTTGTTGGTGACAATTATGACGAGCTCAAATCTGCTACGGAAGACTTAAAGGCAGAACTAAATAAACTGGCTGAGCTCTCCGACGTTGTAGATAACAACCAGGAGGGGCTCCGGGAGATTAATGTTACACTTAAGGATAAGGCGAGGTTTCTGGGTTTGACCCTGCAAGATGTAGTCGGACAAGTACGCCAGGGGTTCTTTGGTTCTGAGGTACAACGGTTGCAGCGTGGCCGGGACGAGGTAAAGGTCTGGGTGCGCTATGCGGAAAAGGATCGCAAGGACATTGCACAGCTTCAAAACATGCGTCTCCGTTTTGCTGATGGTAGAGAGTTTCCTTTATCAGAAGTAGCAAACCTCAATGTTCAACGCGGTGTCATTGCTATCAATCATATTGATGGAAAACGCGAGGTGAAAATTGAATCGGATATCTCAAATGATCAGGTATCGGTAAGTGATATCACGAATAATGTTAAGCAAGAAATTATTCCCCGTGTACTGGCTAATTACCCTACCGTGCAAGCATTGTTTGAGGGTCAAAATAGAGAGCAGGAAAAATCGCAGGCCTCTATGCAAATGGTTATCCCGGTAGTAGCGTTGCTCATGTTCTTTACCATCGCTTTGACCTTTCGGTCAATTAGTCAAACCTTCGTTGTTTTTGCAATAATTCCTTTTGGGTTTATTGGCGCAGCTTGGGGTCATTGGTTAATGAGTGCGCCGATTAGCTTGTTTTCAGTACTAGGCTTATTTGCTTTAGTAGGTATTTTAGTTAACGATGCCCTGGTTTTTGTTACCACTTATAATAGCCGATTACAAACCGGTGAAGACCAGATGCGAGCAATTTATCGTACGGGATTATCGCGTTTCCGAGCGATCTTATTGACCTCTATAACCACAATTGCCGGATTAGCTCCATTAATATTTTTTGAAAAAAGCTTGCAAGCACAGTTTCTAATCCCAATGGCAATTTCGGTAGCTTTTGGCCTAGGAGTCGTTACCCTGATTATTCTCATATTACTTCCGGTGTTATTAATCATCTCTAACCGCATTAAAGTTTATGCATTGTACCTTTGGAACGGAGTAAGGCCTCCATTTGAAATGGTGGAAGCGGCATCCCCGGATTACCAAAGCCACTTTATGTTATGGTTGGCTGCCGGAATAGTAGCCTTGGGTGGCTTTGTTGGTATAATTATCGCTTTTAATGTGTTAGCGGGAATGTTGGTATAAAAACGGTCCGATAACGCTATATTATAGGAGAGATAGAACCCTCTCCCCGATTATTTCCCAGAAACAACATTTTAAATCATTTGACAACCATTATGATTCGCTTCTTATCTGTCCTTCTAGTTCTCTTTTTATGCCAGCCTTTGGCTGCTCAGCCGGCCTTGAGTTTATCGCAAGCCATTAAAAATGGACTACGCAATGCTTATCAGATTCAAATTGCGGAAAAGGATTTGGAAATAGCCCGGAATAACAACACCTGGCAGAATACTGATAAGTATCCAACGGTAGATTTCATTTTGAGTAATCAGAATAGTTTTAATAATTCTAATAACCCGGCAAGCTTTATTCCAGTCGTTACTTCTCTTTCTACCGGATTGTCCGGTACGCTAGACCTTAATTGGACCTTATTCGATGGGCACAAGGTGAAAATTAACAAAACCCGACTGGATGAATTGGAGCGCCAGGGAATTGCTAATTTGGAAATAGCTGCCGAGCAAACGATTCAAAACATTATTTTATCATACTATGATGCGCTTATACAAAAAGAACAGTTGGAAGTTCTTGAAGATGTTTTAGTCCTTTCGCGAGACCGTGTTGATTTTGAGAAAATAAAAAAAGAATATGGTCAATCAGGAACATTTGAAATTTTGCAAACCAAAGATGCCTTGCTAAATGATTCAACCAACTTCCTAACACAACAATATCTTTACAAAAACGCTATGCGCAGCCTGAATTTGGCGATGGGAGAAAACAAGCTTGATAAGCGTTACCGGCTTTCGGATACCCTCAATTATGAAGATCGACAATATGTGTTTGAGGTCTTACAAAGTAAAATGATAAATCAAAACAAAACGCTTAAATTATTAGAAGTAGGAAAAAGTTTAGCTGCCAGCGAAAGAGACTTTCAGGAAAGTAATCGGTCGCCAAAAATCACATTAGGTGCAGGTGCATCCCAAAGTCTAAATTATAATGATTATTTAACCCCAGAGAGGTTCGGAAATGTAGATAGTAGAGGCTTCATTGGTTACCTTAACCTTGGCTTATCCTACCGTATCTGGGATAACAAAAGCCGGGTTCGTAATATCCAAAATGCCAAACTGGAAGAGACAATCGCCCAGCTCAATATCAATGATCAAAAGCAACAGCTGGAAACCCAACTTCGTAATACCCTGGAAACTTATAACAGTCAGTTAGAGCTCATCGAAGTCACCGAAAAACTTGTCGCCAACGCAAGTCGGAATATTGAAATTGCGGAGGAGCGATTCCGTGGCGGTCAGATCAACTCTTTCGACTATCGTACTATTCAGCTCGCTTATATCAATGCTTCTCAGTCTCGCTTAAACGCCATCTTTAATTTAAAAAATACCGAGACAGAGTTGATTCGTTTGACCGGAGGCTTAGTTGGAAACTAGACTATTGTAACATACAAGTATTAACTCAGTTGTTTCGCGTTTATATACTTTATGACTAGTGATTCTGTGATTACCTTGATAACGACATAGCTACCCCGGCTCCTTTTACAGAAAATTCCTATCTTAACCCACTAAATCGTAATTCAAACACTTGCATAAGAAAGACATCTCTTCCTGACTGTACAACCTTTTGGCTTAGGTCGTACCACTGGTGTTTGGGTAGGCTTGATTGGTTTACGGTCTGTAGGCAATATTGATGTAGTAAATGAACTAAACCCAAGCCTTTATATAAGGAATTAGATTTGGCCTAAATGATAGTGTTTATTTGGGAAGTCCGACAATCCCGGAAGAATCCCCCAAAATTTTGCTAAATTGCCTCAGTCGGTTCTATCGAATTTATGTGGATACTATTCTTCTTAGAGATCAACGTTTCTACTTTGACCCACATGTCAAAAATAGAGAGAAATGGCTCAAAACCATGATTCGTTTGGATAGTTTCTCTCCTGGGCTTTATTATTTAAACATTAATACCAAACATTTGGTGGCGGATACCATTCAGGAAAGACGCTACGCCAGAATTCCATTTTGGAAAGAATAAGCTGATTATGAAAAAGATGTTATATGTTGTTCCCTTTTTATTGTTACTACTATCCTGTGAATGGGATACTAATAATCAACAAAGTAACACTACAGACTCCCCGCCTGTCACTAACCAACCGAAATCCTTAGTAGGCAAGACTGATTGGGTTTGTATACCAGGCAAAAAAGTAGGGGCGATTACGCCTAATTCTACAGAGAAAAAATTAGTCGAATTGTTCGGGGCTGAAAATGTAAAACGGGAGCAACTTAGTATGGGTGAAGGAGAAGTAGTGCAAGGCACAATCATTTACCCCGGCAGCCCAAATCAGCTTATTATCGAATGGCTTCCGGGGCAATTGTATCAAAAGGCAGCTATTGTTCGCATTGAGGGGGAAGGGGCCGAATGGGTTACATCCCAGGGTGTAAAAATTGGAAGCACGATGGATGAATTGCTGGAAATTAACGGACAACCCATTAGTTTTTTTGGGTTTGAATGGGATTATAGTGGTTTGCTTGATAGTTGGAACGATGGAAAGATTAATGAAAATCTAATTGTTTTTTTCGCCCCGGGAAACCCGGATGCCGTATACCCTGACCTTATGGGGAGCGAGACTTTCTCCAGTGATGACCCCAAGGCAAAAGCCGCTGAACTTTATGTTATTAGTATGATGATTCCATTAAATGAAGAAGAAATACCAGAGTAGTCACGAATAAACCATATGAAAATTATCCAGCTGACAGATTTGCATGTTGACTTAGTAGGAGAAAATACTTTTGGTATTGATATCCGGAGTAATTTCATAGACTTGTTGCAAGAAGTGGTTCGTTTAGCTCCGGACCATCTTGTGATTTCCGGTGATCTATGTATACAGGAAGGCGTTCAGAGTATCTATCAATGGATCAAGTCTCAATTAGAAATTTTAGACATTCCTTTCGATGTTATTCCTGGAAATCATGACGACGTGGAGATGATGGCAGAAACTTTTGGTATTCAACATTTATTGAATGAGCAGGAGTTGTATTTTGGGAAAAAAATTGGAAAACGTCACTGTCTTTTTCTTGATTCCTCTCGTGGCTTTCATTCGGATCGACAGCTCAAGTGGCTCCGTCGTCAGCTTCAGCAAGCAGACGATGAGGTCATTATTTTCATGCACCATCCACCAATGGAAGCCGGAGTACCTTTTATGGACAACAAATATCCACTCAAAGATAAGGAAGCCCTTCAGTCCATATTATTTGAGCATCCACACCGGGTCATTGTATTTTGTGGGCATTATCATGTAGAGAAAAGTCTACAGATTAATAATGTTAGTGTGTTTATTACTCCCTCCTCATTTTTTCAAATTGACCAGTTCTCACCCGACTTTAAAGTAGACCATCATAGCATTGCCTTACGTGTTATAGAGCTTAATGGCGCTCAACTCCATACAACCGTACGTTACCTACGAGGTAATAAGCGTGGATGATTATTATCGGTTTATAGAAAATCATTAACTTGACGTGGCGAATCAATGACCACTATGTCTAAGTTTTTACAAAAATATATCAAAACTATTGGCCAACTCAATGAGTGGGTTGGACGTACAGCTTCCTGGTTGACTGCAGTGTTGGTCATTCTTGTCTGTGGGGATGTTGTTATTCGTTATCTCCTAAAGGCTACTGCTGCATGGATTATGGAACTAGAATGGCACCTCTTTGCCCTGGTCTTTATCCTGGGCGCAGCTTACACCTTTAAACATGATAAGCACGTACGTGTAGATCTTTTTTACGACAATTTTAATGAGCGGGATAAGGCACTAGTCAATTTTATTGGAGGAATAGTGTTACTTATTCCATGGTGTGTTTTACTTTTGATTTTTTCCTGGGGTTTTGCCTGGGAATCTTTTAGAGTCCAGGAAACTTCTCCAAACCCAGGAGGCTTACCTGCTTTATACCTTATCAAATTTTCAATTAGCCTGGGCATATTACTATTGCTTTTACAAGCCATAGCTAGTGTTGCCGAGTCATTTTTAGTTTTACGCAAAAAAGAATAAGTATAATATAATGGGGCTCGAAATCCTGGCAATACTGTTATTTCTAAGTATATTTATTTTAATTTTATACGGATATCCCGTTGCCTTTACTTTGGGTGGCTTAGCCGTTATTTATGCCTTGTGTTTCCTGGACCCTAGCAGCTTTAGTGCTCTACCTCCACGGATTATGGGGGTCATGAGTAATTATGTATTGCTAGCTGTTCCATTATTTATTTTCATGGGAATTATGCTGGAAAAGTCTGGCTTGGCGGAAGGTTTGTTAGAAACCATGGCTATGCTATTTGGGACGATGAAAGGTGGACTGGCTATCTCTGTGGTTATAGTAGGTACATTGTTAGCCGCTTCAACGGGTATCGTTGGTGCTACGGTAATTACAATGGGGTTGATCAGCTTGCCAACTATGCTTAAACGGGGATACTCCGCTGAACTTGCTACCGGAACTATTGCATCTTCCGGAACCTTAGGTCAGATTATCCCTCCTTCTGTAGTGTTAGTGTTGCTCGGGTCCGTATTGAATGTTTCTGTTGGAGATCTCTTTGCCGCTGCTTTACTCCCTGGAGTTTTATTAGTTCTGGCCTACATTATCTATATCTTAATAACGGCCCACATCAATCCGGATATGGCCCCCGCCATGCCTGCAGAGGAGGTCGCAATCTTTCGTTCGGACAATTTTTGGTGGAAGGTATTTAAAGCTTTTTTCTTACCCTTTTTATTAATTGTTGCAGTATTAGGATCTATCTTCGCGGGTTTGGCCTCACCTACTGAGGCAGCAGCTGTAGGCGCTATGGGAGCTACCCTGTTAACAATCAGCCAAGGTAAGTTTTCGCTGGATATTTTACGCTCCGTAATGCGGGAGACCACTTTTCTTACCAGTATGGTCTTTATCATCTTACTCGGGGCGACTACTTTCACATTTGTTTTTCGCGAAATGGGTGGGGACCGTTACTTGGTTGAGCTAATTGAAACTGCCAATATCCCACCTTACGCTTTTTTATTTTTAGTGATGGCCGTTGTCTTTATTGCCGGATTTTTCATTGACTTCATTGAAATTATCTTTATTATCGTTCCAGTTGTATCACCTATTTTTATTGCCTTCGAAATGGATCTTATATGGATAGGTATTTTATTAGCAATGAACTTACAAACTTCCTTCCTAACGCCACCATTTGGGTTTTCTTTATTTTATCTCAAAGGAGTCGCTCCTCCTGAGGTGACGACAGGGCATCTTTACCGGGGTATTATCCCTTTTGTGATCATTCAGGTTATCTTTTTAATCTTGATCGTATTATTCCCTGAATTTGTAGTCCGGTAATAATATCTTAATATTGATTTTGGACTTTCGTTTATATCTATTCATTGAAAAAGAAAAGTCCTTAGGATAAAGTACAGGGATATGATAAAATAGTAATTAACTCAACAGCTCATAATAGGATCGCTCCGTCAAGTTTGACCAAGCCGTAGCACTCTTTCGAAATTTCTGATATGAGGTGTAGACTTTTTTTACAAAAGGATCTTTATCCATCAACTCTTCTAAAAATTCTGCGGAATACATTTTTAATTCTTGTAATACTTCTTGCGGAAAAGTACGGATATCTACTTTTTCCTCCCTAATCAACTTCGTGAGGTATGCTGCATTCTTTGCATCAAACTCAGCTAGCATCCAACCATTAAGTCGTAGTGCAGCATGTCTCATTATCGCCTGCAGATCCGAGGGTAATTTTTCAAAACGCTCTTTGTTAAAGAAAAACTCAAGAACAGTTCCCGGTTCATGCCACCCCGGGCCATAGTAATATTTAGCAATTTGATAAAATCCCATTTTGTAATCATGATAGGGGCCAATCCATTCTGTGGCATCAATGACGCCACGTTCGAGGCCTGTGTAGATTTCACCTCCAGCTAGAAGAACAGGAGCACCACCAGCCCGCTCTAACACTTTTCCTCCAAGGCCTGGGATTCGCATCTTCAACCCTTTCAGGTCGTCCATGTTGTTGATTTCTCTATTAAACCATCCTCCCATTTGCACGCCCGTATTGCCTCCGGGCATAGGAATAAGGTTGAAGTCAGCATAAAGCTCTTCCCAAAGTTTCAAACCTTCTCCTCCCAGTAACCAGGCATTCATTTGCTGGGCATTCATACCAAAAGGGACTGACGCGAAGAACTGGGACGCTGCGGCTTTTCCGGCCCAATAATAGGCAGCACCGCTACCGATGTCTGCTGCACCACTACGCACTGCATCAAAGGCCTCCAGCGCAGGCACTAATTCTCCACCCCCGTAAACTTTTATCTCCATTCTCCCGCCGGACATTTCCTTTACCCATTGCGAAAAGAGGTTACATCCTTCGCCGAGTACAGGGAAATTTGGAGGCCAGGTGGTTACCATCTTCCATTGGTACTTACGATTAGTTATAATGTTTGGCCCAGAGTCTCGCTGCGCAAAATTTTCAGATGCACAAGAACGAATCATTAAGGGTAAGGATAACGTACCTAAAGCAATTCCCTTTAGAAAGAATTTCCTGCTAAATCTTTTCTTTTTCATGAGCATTGTTAATTTATAGCCTTATAATCTTCTCGGACCGGCTGAAAAACATCAATGACTTTACACTCCTTTAGCGCTTCTCCACTATGAGGTATATTTGAAGGAATGGTAACAATATCACCAGCCTTACAGACTTTAGTAATTCCGCCCACCGTCATTTTTAGCTCACCACTTAACACATTAGTTACCTGTTCGTGGGGGTGATGATGGGTTGGTAAGATTGCTCCTTTACGGAGGACAAAATGGCCAACGGTCACATTGTCCATATGTATAAACCTACCTTCAATCCCAGGGAGGATTTCTTGTACTTCGATTTTTTCTTTTTGTAAAAAATAGCTCATAAGGTCGGGGTTGAAAGAAAGAAATTTTATTATATCAGTAAACTAGGTCATAATCTACTAAATATTAAATAATCAGCGATGAACAAGTTCATTATTTTATTCACCTTTTCGATGAGTAAAATGATAATTATGACTTTGAACACCTCTGAAAAACCTTCTTTTAGCTGCCTGAATCGTCAAAATTGTGTAAACTTTCAGTAATTATTGAAAGTTATAGAATTTTAAAATTTCCTTAACATTCGTCACATTTAATTGATAGCCAGACAATTAAAACCATACTTGTCGGATGGCCTACACTTTTCAACGTACCTAAGGTCCTGGTTGTTTAGCGATAGATTGTATTTTGTTTAACCCTTTTGTATCTTTGAGATATTCAAATACACCCCATTTCTCACACTATTTTATAAATACTGCATTATGTCTACAATTGAGTTCAATACCAAGTTTGATGCGCTGACAACAATGTTGCAGTCATTTGCTTATAGCCTAACTAAAAATACAGATGATTCCAAGGATTTGTATCAGGAAACTGCTTATCGCGCGATGATGAATCGGGATAAGTTTCGTCCGGGTACCAATTTTAAAGCTTGGCTTTTTACTATCATGCGTAATATCTTCATCAACAATTATCGCAAGAAGATGAAGGCCAACACCATCATGGACTCTACTGATAACATGTATTACATTAATTCAGGAGAATCACTGATAAATAACCAGGCGGATTCCAATATCATGATGGATGAGCTTAGGAAAATGTTGGATGAATTAGATAATACTTTGAGTGTGCCTTTCTGGATGCATTATGAAGGGTATAAATATCAAGAGATTGCTGATCACCTTGACCTTCCACTGGGGACGGTTAAGTCTAGAATCTTTTTCGCGAGAAAATAAATGAAGGATAAGATCCAAAAGCGTTATCCCCGTCTTCATTATTTTGAGAAGGCATCTTAATCGCTAACACAAACGACTATTCTTTCCAATTTAAGATAAAATTTGAAGTTAAAAGCCCTTCCGGAAACGGAGGGCTTTTCTTGTTTGATTTGGAAACAAATGCTGAGGTTAGATCCCAACAGATTGACTCTGCTACTTACCTTGTTGTCTTATATCCTTTCGCGCATTGGGGAACCTTCTGTATTTTCTTCTTCAGACAGAGTGGTGTTTTTTCCCAAATACACTGTTATTAGTTTGCTCTGTATAATGTGCAACAGGAGGTAAATTATTCCTACTAGTTACGTTTCCTATTCCTTTTTTAGACTGGGTGGTCTTACTTTCTTTATCATGATCATTAGTAACATCTAAATAACTACTTTGATTAGAATAGCTTGATTGTAGGGAGGAGGTTTTTTCTTGAACGAGGAAAGAAACACTACTTAACTGGCGATCCAAAATACTACATTATTTGATCAGCAAGAGACAGAAAACTACAAACTCCAATAATCCTAAAGACATCCATAAAAACCCGTAACGATTTCTTTTTTCCGCTTTCAGTCTTTTTTCAATACCAATCCATACACCTTCAGACGTTACGTTCCAATTGTTCACTGCACGCGAATCATCATTTAAGGCTGAATAAAAAATATGGTCCAATTTGCCTTCCACCTCTATTGGCGTAGAAACTTCTGGCCTGAAGAAATTGGTATCATTCGGAAACTTCTGACTTTATTACGAAGCATTGCTTTTGCTTTATGAAGCTGAGACTTTGAAGTGTTTACCGAAATCGCTAACATCTTCGCAATTTCTTTGTGTTTATAACCTTCTAATACATATAAATTGAAAATTATCTGGTATCCTGCCGGAAGATCCTGTATCAACTGAATTAGCTCATTAGCACTCATTTTTGCAAATACATCATCATTGGTAACATACTGATTGCTTGCTGTTTCCAAGCCAACCACACGAAATAAAACACGATGTTTACGAATGAATTGCAATGCGGCATTCAGCATAATTTTTCTAAGCCAGGGCAATAGCTCTCCTTTATTGAAATCATATTGTCTAATATCTCGATAAATACTAATGAAGCCCTCCTGTAACATATCTTCCGCTTCTTCCCTACTTCGAGCATACCTCAAACAAAGCATATACAAAGGAACTTTATACTTATCATATAATGCTCTTTGCATTTTAAAATTGCTATTAACACAACCTTTAATTAGCTGTAGGTTAGTATAGTTCACAAGTGGGGTAAATAGGTAGTTTATAATTGAACCTATCAACATGGGCTTATAAAAATTGTTCAGCGAAAAGAAAAGAAAAATAAGTCTTCAAATTTTTTATTTCTTTTTTTTATACTCCAGGCAACCTTTTTAGTTAAACCTGCACATCACTATATGAACTTGATATTTTACGTGAAATTTAAGTCTTGTCTCATTAACTGTTTTCTTTAGGTCAACCTTTTTTCTACTTATTTCGATATCGTTCTTTATGTGCATTCATAAAGAATAACTGAACAAGTGAACTCAATTCACATTGCTATTTTATTGCGCTTTATAAAATTACACGACTAAACTTTTTTAATCTATTTACCTAAATATGCCTATTATGAAAAAATGGACACTTTTTTTTCTAAGTTATTTTCTGGTTACACTGGGTTTAATTGCACAGTGTACTGTTGGAACGATTAGTACATCAAATGGCGCAAATTCCGTTTTCACCTGTCCGGGAGATGGACAAGCTGATGTAATTACCTTCAACTCTACAGCAGCGAATAGTGCAAATCAAGCATACGTGATCACAGATGAAAATTATGTTATTCTGGATATTGCCAATGGATCAAGTATAGACTTTGAAAATGCATCTACCGGAACTTGTCTCGTTTTTGGTTTTTCTTACTCTGGCAATATTCAAGCTAATATTGGGGAGTCTGTATTCACAACTCAATTTTCAGATGGCTGCTGGTTAATTACTTCTAATGCCATTCGTATCGTTCGAAGTACGGTTGATGGCGGATCCGTAAGCACTCCGGATAATGCAACTGAATATTTTGCTTGCCTTGGAGACGGTATTCCGGATTTCGTTGGCTTTACCAATACCAGTACTTCTAAGGCCAATTATACTTATGTCATAACCGATGAAAATAATAATATCTTGGGTTTACCCGGTCAAGATTTTGTAGACTTTGAAGGAGCGGGTGTCGGTACATGTCGTGTATGGGGCTTATCTTTTACTGGAAATGTTTTAGCTCAAGTAGGTGACAATGCCGCAACCACAACCTTGACAGATGGATGCTTTGACTTGTCTGATAACTTCATTACAATATACCGAAATCAATTCGAACCCAGTACAATTCAAACTTCCAATAATGAAACTTATGTAGTTATTAACGATGCTTCTAATAATGTTTTAACCTTTACAAATACAACTACTACTGGCTCCTATACTTATGTTATTACAAATGAAAGTCAGGAAATTATTGCCTTTAGTAATGATTCATATGATTTCTCGGCTCTCCCTCAAGGGAAATATTTTGTCTGGGGTTTTTCTTATTCCGAAGATATCTTGTTAGGTCCTGGGAACTCTGTATTTGACACTCCTTTTTCCGAAGGGTGTTTTCAGATATCTTTTAATGCTATCGTTATTGAAAAGAATACGGATGCGACCTTTACGTGTACCGCTGATGCCGGGACCATCACTATTGATCGTAACCCCGTCATCCAAACCGCTGGCTCCGCAACCCTGACGGCAACTCCTGATGGCAACGCGGTCGTTCCGGCTAACTACGAAGTTGTTTACGTCCTGACTTCAGGCACTGGTTTGGTTATTGAGGAAATCGGTGCAAGTCCTAGCTTTACCGTTTCCGGTACCGGACTTTATACCATTCATACCCTAGTCGCAGAGCTAAGTGATGATACGGACCCTAACTACCTCGATGCTTCTATCGTCGTTCCCGGGCAAACTACCGGCGTAGACGTGTTAAACCTAATTGCAAACACGGGTATCTGTGCTTCTCTGGACGCCGCCGGTGCACCCGTCGAGGTCGAAGTTTGTACTGCTGATGCAGGCACCATCACTATCGATCGTAACCCGGTCATCCAAACTGCTGGTTCTGCAACTCTGACCGCAACTCCTGATGGTAACATTGTCGTTCCGACTAACTACGAAGTTGTTTACGTGCTGACATCCGGAACCGGCTTGGTAATTGAGCAAATCGGTTCGAGCCCAAGCTTTACCGTTTCCGGTACTGGACTTTATACCATCCATACTTTGGTCGCAGAAATAAGTGATGATACTGACCCGAACTTCCTCGATGCTTCTATCGTCGTTCCCGGACAAACTACCGGTGTAGATGTAGTCAACTTAATCGCAAACACTGGTATTTGTGCTTCGCTGGATGCCGCCGGTGCTCCCGTCGAGGTCCAGGCTTGTACCGCTGATGCCGGTACTATCACTATTGATCGTAACCCCGTCATCCAAACCGCTGGCTCCGCAACCCTGACGGCAACTCCTGATGGCAACGCGGTCGTTCCGGCTAACTACGAAGTTGTTTACGTCCTGACTTCAGGCACTGGTTTGGTTATTGAGGAAATCGGTGCAAGTCCTAGCTTTACCGTTTCCGGTACCGGACTTTATACCATTCATACCCTAGTCGCAGAGCTAAGTGATGATACGGACCCTAACTACCTCGATGCTTCTATCGTCGTTCCCGGGCAAACTACCGGCGTAGACGTGTTAAACCTAATTGCAAACACGGGTATCTGTGCTTCTCTGGACGCCGCCGGTGCACCCGTCGAGGTCGAAGTTTGTACTGCTGATGCAGGCACCATCACTATCGATCGTAACCCGGTCATCCAAACTGCTGGTTCTGCAACTCTGACCGCAACTCCTGATGGTAACATTGTCGTTCCGACTAACTACGAAGTTGTTTACGTGCTGACATCCGGAACCGGCTTGGTAATTGAGCAAATCGGTTCGAGCCCAAGCTTTACCGTTTCCGGTACTGGACTTTATACCATCCATACTTTGGTCGCAGAAATAAGTGATGATACTGACCCGAACTTCCTCGATGCTTCTATCGTCGTTCCCGGGCAAACTACCGGTGTAGACGTATTAAATCTAGTAGCTAGTACTGGAATTTGTGCTTCGCTGGACGCCGCCGGCGCACCCGTTGAGGTCGAAGCCTGTACCGCTGATGCCGGGACTATCACTATTGATGATAACACCGTAGAATTAGAGAACGGCATGGCAATGTTGAGCGCAACTCCAGACGGTAACATCGTTGTTCCGACAAACTATGAGACCGTATACGTTTTAACCTCCGGGACAGATCTCGTCATTGAGCAAATTGGAGCTGACCCAATGTTTACCGTAACAGATACCGGACGCTACACCATTCATACTTTAGTTGCAGAACTAAGTGATGATACTGATCCGAATTTCCTTGATGCCTCTATCGTCGTTCCCGGACAAACTACCGGTGTAGACGTATTAAATATTGTAGCCAGTACTGGAATTTGTGCTTCATTGGATGCCGCCGGTGCCCCTGTATTTGTCATTTTACCAGGCCAATGTATTGCAGATGCAGGAACTATAACTGCCGATGACAATACGGTTGAAATAATTAATGATCCTGTGATGGTCAGTGCAACCCCTGACGGAAACAGTTTCGTCCCTACTGGTTATGAAGTAGTTTATGTTCTTACCTCCGGGATGGACTTGGTGATCGAACAGATAGGAGCAAGCCCGGAATTTATGATAGATCAAACCGGTCGCTACACCATTCATACTTTAGTTGCAGAACTAAGTGATGATACTGATCCGGATTACTTAGATGCTTCTGTAATCGTTTTTGGACAGACAACCGGAGTGGACGTATTAAATTTAGTGACTAACTCCGGAATCTGTGCTTCTTTAGATGCTGCCGGAGCACCATTATTTGTTATTGAACCGGGTGATTGTGTAGCAGATGCCGGCACAATCACAATTGACATGGACATGGTTGAGATAGTTAGTGGTAGTGCGACTGTCAATGCTACTCCCGACGGTAATGACTTTGTGCCGACTGGCTACGAAAAAGTATTTGTCTTGACCTCCGGTACTGACTTGGTGATTGAGCAGATTGGAGCTAATCCCATGTTCATGGT
>CBDUIU010000020.1:0-14957 GCA_965367335.1 uncultured Saprospiraceae bacterium | reverse complement strand
ATGCCAGTTACCTGGTGATTAGGTACCTAAATATCAAATGTGGAATCCCATGAGAAAACAGCAGATTTTAATCCTGTGCATACTACTTTTAAGTTTATATAACTGTGAAAAAGGAGAGGGCCTTTCCGTTGAAGAAAAACAACAAAAAAGTGCTTTAACCGCCATGGATTATGCGCTCGCTGATCAGCTATTCAATGATCTGATTGATCTGGTTGATGAACAAGCAAAGCAACAACCTCAACTTAGCGGATTACCCTCAAATGGAGTAGATACGGTAATTCGTAAAGATTGTATTCGAGTTAGTTTTAAGCAAACTGGTAATAACATTGTATTTCCTGCAACCCTTACACTTGATTTTGGAGCGGGATGTAACTTAGCAGATGGCCGGACTATTTCAGGTAAACTCATTGCTGTTTTTACCAATGAATTATTGCAGCAGGGCATGCAAATTCAGATCGAAAATGAAAATCTGGTCATTGACGGACATTCCATTGCCGGACAACAAACGATCACGAACGAAGGTGTTAATCAAGCCGGCCAGTTCAAATTCAGGATTGATACGAAGGATGGTTTGATCACGAAGACAAGCGGTCGTTCGATCGAATACCGAGGGATCACCTGGCGTGCCTGGATTGAAGGGGACAGAACTAATTTTTTTCAAGATGAAATAGAAGGAATACAGGATGATGTCTGGGAGATCATTGGCTTTGCTGAAGGTTTCAATTCTAATAATATTTCTTATAGTGTACAAATGGATGATCCAGTTCGTCGATCTTTGGGTTGCCGTTGGCAGATCAATGGGGAATTGGTCGTAAAAACTGGGGATACCAGGCTTACAACTAAGCTAAAGTTTGGCCCGGAAGAAGAACCTGAATGTGATAATATTGTCATTCTGACGGCCGGTACCTTCGTCGAAGAAATTGAGCTATAAAATTTTTGCTGTTTACGATATTGATACAAATAAAAAAGCCCGCTTCAATTGCTTGAAGCAGGCTTTTTTTATATAGGAAAGTAAGAAGCTTTCTTACATCATTCCTGGCATACCACCGCCCATACCCGCAGGCATAGCAGGAGCGCCTTCTTCCTGTTTGTCGTTTACGACACATTCAGTAATCAATACCATTCCAGAGATAGAAGCTGCATTTTCCAAAGCAATGCGTGTCACCTTTGTTGGGTCAATTACACCTGCTTTTTTCAGATCTTCGTATTCTTCTGTTCTGGCGTTGAACCCGTGAGCACCTTTACCGTTGCGAACGTTCATCAACACTACAGATCCTTCAACACCTGCATTTTCAGCAATAATCCGAAGCGGTGCTTCTAATGCTTTACGCACGATGTTGATACCAATGTTTTGGTCTTCGTTCTCACCAGTTAAGTTATCCAATGCATCTATGGCACGTACCAAAGCAACGCCACCTCCGACAACAATACCTTCTTCTACTGCCGCACGGGTAGCATGTAAAGCATCATCAACGCGGTCTTTCTTTTCTTTCATTTCTGTTTCAGTAGCGGCACCGACGTAAAGTACGGCAACACCACCAGACAATTTAGCCAGGCGCTCTTGCAATTTCTCACGGTCATAGTCAGAAGAAGTCGTCTCGATTTGTTGTTTGATCTGACCAATACGAGCTTGAATGGATTCGTTAACACCTAATCCATTAACGATGGTCGTATTGTCCTTATCAACAGTGATTTTTTCACAAGAACCTAAGTGTTCTAATTCTGCACTTTCCAACTTGTACCCTTTCTCTTCTGAGATTACTGTACCACCTGTGAGCACTGCAATATCTTCTAACATTGCTTTGCGGCGATCGCCAAAGCCAGGAGCTTTCACAGCAATGATCTTAAGATTTGCGCGCAAGCGGTTCACCACCAAAACGCCCAATGCTTGACTATCAATATCTTCTGCAATGATCAATAAAGGACGACCAGCACCAACAGCTTTCTCCAAAATAGGAACGATGTCCTGCATGTTGGAGATTTTCTTGTCGTGAATCAGAATGTATGGATTTTCGTATTCAGCGGTCATGTTTTCCGCATTGGTTACGAAGTAAGGAGAGAGGTAGCCACGATCAAACTGCATACCTAGTACTTCCTCTACATAAGTGTCTGTACCTTTTGCTTCTTCTACAGTGATAACACCATCTTTAGTAACACGTTTCATCGCATCAGCGATCAAGCTACCGATTTCATTATCATTATTAGCAGAAATTGCAGCGACTTGTTTGATTTTCTCAAAGTCATCCCCTACAACTTCGGTTTGCTTATTGAGGTCTTTGATAACAGCAGCTACAGCCTTATCAATACCACGCTTAAGGTCCATTGGGTTAGCGCCGGCAGTCACATTCTTCATGCCAGCAGCAATCATTGCTTGTGCTAAGACAGTGGCAGTTGTTGTACCATCACCTGCGATATCTGCAGTTTTGGAAGCAACTTCTTTTACCATCTGAGCACCCATGTTCTCAACAGGATCTTCTAATTCGATTTCTTTAGCAACAGAAACACCATCCTTAGTAACGGAAGGAGCACCAAAGCTTTTTTGAATAACAACATTACGGCCTTTAGGGCCCAACGTTACTTTGACAGCATTAGCCAAGGCATCAATTCCGGCCTTGAGCTTTTCTCTAGCTTCTGAATTAAAGCTAATTTCTTTAGCCATATCTAAAAGGTTTTTCTCAGTTTAAAATTTAAAAAATAGGAAAAAAGAGACTATGGAATAAATGCCATTCCCTAAAGAACGATAAGGATGTCGTCCTCACGCATGATCAGGTAATCTTTACCTTCATAGTGCAATTCCTGGCCGGCATATTTACCATAAAGAACGGTATCCCCAACCTGAACGGTCATTAAATTACCTTCTTTCCCTGGTCCAACTGCTATGATTTCACCTTTTTGAGGTTTTTCTTTTGCAGTGTCAGGTATGATAATACCTCCCTTAGTCTTCTCTTCAGCCGGAGCGGGTTTTACTACTACTCTGTCGTTGATCGGCTTCATTGTCAAATAATTTTGTTTTGGTTAATCTAAAAATTTATTTTCATAATAATTTATGGCAGTAACTAACGATCTCAGTTGATACTACCATTCTTAGCTTATCATAGGTTGTGCCATTTGATTTTTCATGCCAATATTGCAGAATTTGTAAGAGAATGTTGCGCTTCCTTTTTTCTTTTGCCATTTTGACAATAAAAAAGACCTGACAAGGCGTCGCCTTGTCAGGTCTTTTTAGATTTGCTAACAATCTAAATTAACTAGAAATTGCTAAAAAACTTATTGAGACAATAGCTCAACTCCGCTTTCTGTACCTGCACCAGCAAACATACTGGAGACAATGCAAAGAATAAATAACGCAGCAGCTAAGTACCAGGTAAGTTTTTCAATAAAATCGGTTGATTTAGCTGCACCAAACATTTGATTGGAGGCAGCCCCGCCAAATGTTGAATCGACTCCTCCTCCTTTTGGATTTTGAATCAATACAACGCCCATCAACAACACGCAAATCAAGGCGATAATTACGGTTAATCCTACTAACATATTAGTTTATTTATTTTTAAGATTTTCAATTTGCTCTGCAAAGAAACTACTTTTTTCAGGAAAAAGCAATTGTAAGCGTTCGTACATAGCGATTGCTTTATCATAACTTCCTTGGAGTACTAATATTTCCGCCAAGGTTTCTGAGGCTACATCATCAACTTCCAGTAAACTTTTATCGGCAATTTTTTTCACCTTTCTTTTTTTTGCCTTATAAACTTTTAGGTCTTCCTCATCAGTCAGGTCCTTTTCATCTTCAGGAATTTCTGCTTTCGGAGTGGAAACTTTACTTTTTTCTGCTTTGGGAGAATTCCGTTCTTCTGGGATTTCGCCCGGCTGGTCTTTAATTTCTAGAGTTGGGGTAAATGCTTCTTTTTTATTTTCAACAGAAAATGCTGCTACCTCTTTTCCTTCTTCAATTTTGTATTGAATACTTAATTCCGGTGATCGGAATTGACGTAACCAACTGCTAAATGATTTTTTAGGGACAGGGGCAGGAGGTCTTTGGCGGCTACCTTCATCTTCTTCATGGCTGTGTTCATCATGTTCTCCTGGGGTGTCCGAATCGGGAAGTCCTTCCTGCTGGTTTTCTGTTTCTTCTATATTAACAGGGCTGGGTATTGGATCTAAGCTAGGAGCTGGTGTTGCTTCCTGTTCAGGTTCTGGTATCGTATCTAAAGGAATGGCCGCAGGATCCGGGTCGCTTTGAGAGACACTTGGCGGAACCTCCTTCTCCGGAATGCTCGTCAGGTCTTCTTGTAGGTGTTCAGATAAGACTTCGGGGATCTCGATTTCTTCAATGGCGTCCTCCTCTGAAGCTGGGTTTTCTGATGTATCTTGTTCCGCTGAACTTAGATTGGTGATTTCTAAGGGTACTTCATTATGATGAGGAACAGTCGTAGATTCGTCTTCGGTTAACTCGCTGAGTTCCTCCAAAGATTCCTTTTCTTTAGTGGATTCCTTTGCAGGAAATTCCACACTCCATTCCTTTTTATTTTTCTTGGGATTTGGATCTAATAAATCTTCGATGAAGAATACCTTTTTATCTTTTGATAATTGAATAGGAGGAATCTGGTCATGACGTCTTTTTTTCATTGCCATCGAAAGCTTATTTCCAGAAGTATTGATTGGGGGTATGGCAAGGGGCTCCGTTTTATCAATGGGAGCGGTTGGTTTATCTTCGTTACTGGAGTTGGACGCTACTGGAACAACTGGTTCCGTTGGCGTTTTAATTTCCGTAGTTGGTGCAATTTCACCACTTTCAAGTTTAGCTGCTTCTTCAAAAACTAAAGGACTGAGATTTTCTAATTCAAGCGCTTCTTCTGTGACCGTATAGTTATCAGAGACTTCTAATTTCTCTGGCCGTAACTCCATTAATTCATGAAGGCGATGCCTGTCAGGGGCATAAGTTGCGGCCATTTGCAAGTTTTGCGGATGCTCCTTGTGTTTTTCAATTTGACTTTTTTGTGCAACTAAGATCCTTAAGTTCGCACAATAAGGGTACTGAGCCACCAAACTTTTTAATTCTTGATAGGTTATAGAAAACAAATAAGAAGGATTCAACAAATAATCAGCAAAATTATCTGCGGTCATAGTTGGCTCTGTCGTGAATACATCATTTAATGGAATGGAATTAAAGGTAAAGCTTTAATTAAAGATACGCAAAATTTCACCATATGTTTTCTACCAATTTGTAAAGGCATCATTAAATACCTTTTCCAAAATTATCGTATAAATCTCATCAATCAGCTCATCCTGGATAGAAAGTAGATCCTGGTCGCTGGGGAATTGTGCATTTTCACTGTAAGACTTGGAAAAACTGGCTTCTTCATTCAGGTTATTTGTAAATTCAATAAAAACAGTGATGGTCAGCTCATTTGCCGCAGAAAACTCTCCAGGCTGAGGAGCGATTTGCTCAATCCTGAAGCTGTTGATATAACCCGTAAATTCAATATGAGGGTCAATTTCTGTTTCCGATAGCCGGGTATCACGCCTTACTCGATTTCTTAACAGCTCTCTGAAGGTTTGTCCTAAGGAGGCGGGACCTCCTGCCGCATTATTACCAAAGGGAGCGATGTAAAAATTCTTTGTGTTTTCCGAAATACTTATTCCCTTAAAGGAGTATTTACAGGACAGCACACTACTAAGTGTAAAAAGGAGTAAGAATGCGGAAGAAGTAGCAAAGGACGGTTTCATACATTTCTTTTAAAAGCAACGTTGAAATCAATTTTTCGGGAGTGTCACTATGAATTTTAACAGATAGGAAAATAGTGGGAAATGACTATAATTCGTACTGTTTTATCTTTCTATAAAGGGTCCGTTCTGAAATCTTTAATTCCTGTGCAGCATCCTTTCTTCTACCATTATGCTTTTTTAAGGCTTTGCGAATCATTTCTTTCTCCATATCTTCCAACGAGAGGCTTTCTTCTACTTCGATGGTATTATCATACCTTGAACCTGAATTGTTTTTACCCAAAATAATAGGGTGGTCAGATTCTTCGTCAATGACCGATTCTTCGGAATAATCTTGTTGGGATTCAGGGAAATTATAAGTTGGGGCTTGTAGTTGTTTCAGGTTTTTCAGGTCTGGAACCTCTAGATTGTTATTTTGGATTAATTCAAAAACCAATGACTTGAGGTCGTTTAAGTCATTCTTCATTTCGAATAATAGCTTGTACAAGATCTCCCTTTCCTGGAATCCACTACCATTGTCAGACTGACCTTGTCGGATGGCAGGCAGGTTGCGTTTCATTACCTGCGGCATGTATTCTAACAAGGTGTCACCGGATATTTCTTTTTCCTCGGATAAAACCGAAAGCTGCTCTGCTATGTTTTTAAGCTCTCGTATATTTCCCGGCCAACTATAATTTTCGAGCATTAACTGAGCCCGCTCATCTAGCTTTATAGGACTCGTTCGATACTTATCAGCAAAGTCCAGGGTGAATTTTCGAAACAATAAAAGGATGTCCTCCCTCCTTTCTTTCAGCGAGGGCACACGGATAGGAACGGTATTTAACCGATAGTAAAGATCTTCACGGAATTTACCTTTATGGACTCTTTCTAATAAATCTACATTCGTAGCAGCAACAACTCGTACGTCAGTTTTCTGTGTTTTTGACGATCCTACGCGGATAAACTCACCTGTCTCCAAAACACGCAATAGAAAAGCTTGGGTATCCAACGGCATTTCTGCAATTTCATCAAGAAATATCGTTCCGCCATCAACGGTTTCAAAATAGCCCTTGCGTTCTCCCGTCGCACCCGTAAAGGCACCTTTTTCATGGCCAAAAAGCTCCGAGTTAATGGTGCCTTCCGGAATGGCTCCACAGTTAATCGCAATAAAATTATTATGTTTTCGTGCACTAAGGGAATGAATGATATTGGAAAAAACTTCCTTTCCGACACCGCTTTCTCCACTGATCAAAACCGTTAAGTCAGTGTTAGCAACGCGAACGGCAGTACTGAGAGATTGATCAAGTAGCTTGGAGCGACCGATGATTCCAAAGCGTTGTTTAATTGGTTGTAAATTCAATGTTATGTTGGTTGTGTAGTTTTTAGTAGGGCTTTGTTGCCTTAGTAGCTGGAGAGTAGGGTAGAGGTGACTTGTTGGTCTCTGGGCTTACTTTATTATTTCCCCTTTCAGCGTTGCACTTGAGGCTTCCAATACTTTAACCATTGTATAATCTCCTGCTTTTAATCCTTCCATTTTAGGAAAAACTAACATCTTATTCTGAGAATTTCTTCCTTTGAAATCTCGATCGGATTTTTTCGAGTCACCCTCAATTAGTACGCGGAACGTTTTGCCAATATCCAGTTGATTATGAGCTAGGGATAGTTGGTTTTGCAATCGAATGATTTCACTCAATCGGCGTTTTTTTACCTCTAAAGGAATATCATCTTCGAATTTTTTGGCTGCCAGGGTACCAGGTCTTTCGGAATAGAAAAACATATATGACATGCTGTATTTGGCAAATTCCATCATGCTCAAAGTCTCTTGATGCTCTTCTTCTGTCTCTGTACAAAAACCGGCGATCATATCCGATGAAATAGAACACTCCGGCATGATCTCGTAAATGCGGCGCACTTTGTTCATATACCAATCACGGTCATAAGTCCGGTTCATCAAATCCAACACACGGCTATTACCCGATTGAACAGGCAAATGAATATATTTACAGATGTTGTTGTATTTCTTCATGGTGAATAAAACCTCATCTGTAATATCTTTAGGATGTGAAGTAGAAAAACGAATCCGTAGATCCGGATGGACCAAAGCCACCCTTTCCAGCAAATCTGCAAAACTTACCTGCTCTTTCGTTTCAGGATGAGTCCATTTGTAAGAATCCACGTTTTGCCCTAGTAGAGTTACTTCACGGTAGCCTCTGTCAAATAAGTCAGTAGCCTCAGCTACGATACTAAAAGCATTGCGGCTACGCTCACGACCTCGAGTGAAAGGAACAACACAGAAGGAACACATATTATCACAGCCCCGCATGATTGAAATAAATGCTGTAACACCATTACTTCCTAAGCGAAGTGGGCTAATATCAGCATAGGTCTCTTCTCTTGAAAGAAAAACATTGATTCCCTTTTCACCATCTTCTGCTCCGGAGATCAGCTTTGGCAAATCACGGTAGGCATCCGGCCCAACTACCAGATCGACGAGTTTTTCCTCATCCATCAATTTCTTTTTCAGGCGTTCTGCCATACAGCCCAATACGCCGACTAAAGTACCTGGACGTTCTGCTTTCATCTTATCAAAGATGCGTAGTCTTTTACGAACAGTATCTTCTGCTTTTTCACGGATAGAACAAGTATTGATCAGAATGAGATCAGCCTTTTCCATAGCCCGGGTAGGGCCATATCCTTCCTCTGCAAGAATAGAGGCAACAATCTCACTATCGCTAAAATTCATCTGGCAGCCATAGCTTTCAATATAGAAATGCTTAGCTTTCTGGTCGCCAGTCATTTTATTCTGGAAGAAGACTTCTCCCTGTTTAGCCTCATCAATTTTCCGATTCAGCCCCGTTAATGTTGGATTGTCATTATACATAGCACCTGTAGTATTTGCTTCCAGGACGATGGTCCCAGAATAGAAATTTTCAGGGCACAAAGATAGGGAATTTTTTGAAGGAATGGTGACAAAATGTCAGTATGTTTTCTACAAAAAAGACGCAAGCTGCCATTAGCAATTCTTGCGTCTTTTTACTCCAACTACTTAACGCTAATTAGAAGGTATAGTCCATCCGGAAGGTAATATTTCTTGGTGCTTCGATCTTCCCTGGCCGTGCCATATATTCTTGGTTTAACAAGTTTTTCACCATGAATGAAACACGAATATCCTTAGTAAATTCATATCCAGTACGGACATCCCATGCGACATAACCATTGGTATTCGCTTCCCGGAAATCTTTAACATCGGGTAAAATGTAAAGTGCTCGGTCTACAGCTTCCATATTACTATTATAGACGATGGTAGTGCCGAGGAAAACCTTATTCCATCCCCATTCTGTATCCAATTTAGCGGAATGTTTGTAGCGATATTTTAATACATTATATTCTGCTGAGGAGCTATTTTTTTCTTTTTCACCAAATTCCTTGTACTTAGGATCTATGAAATTATAACCAGCAATGAGGTCCATACTGACCTGGCCGATATGTCCCTGTCCGCCAATACTAACTTCAAATCCACTTATCCGGGTATTACCAATATTTTCAGATCGGAAGCCAATGCCATTTTCAATGGTGAAAATGAATTCCATCATATCCTGATATTCCGTCCAGAACGCGGCTAAATCCACATAAGCCATCCAGGCACCAAATTTCAATCCTTGCTTTATGCCAATTTCCGTTGACCAACCTGTTTCTGAATGTAGTTCCGGATTTGGAATAACAAAAATACCATTGGCATTGGTCTCAATGGCGCGCTCCGCAATGGTCGGGAAACGATAACCCTGGCCGAAGGAAGCTCGAAGGAAAGAGGATTTAGCCAACTGATAATTAGCACCAAAACGAAAAACGGGTTTGGCTTCGCGCTCATCTCCACCCAGTTCTTCCGGACTTTGGATGCGGTTTCGTTCATAACGTGCGCCAAAAGACAGATTGAGCTTGTTAAAAACTTTCTTATCCAATTGAGCATAAGCAGCCAGGTTGCTCGTAGTATGGGTGGTGTCTCCGTATAATTCAGCTGAAACGAATGATTTCATACCCACTACGCCGGCGGTGAACACCATGTCATAATCGTCATATTTGTGCTGGAACTGATATTCTCCGTAGTACAGATCAGATTGGTTAGACTGATCATTGGAGTTGTCATTACTGATAGAATAATAGCGACCTAGGAATTTATGTTGACTTCCGCTTTTATCAAAATAGGTAAGGAAAGGATCAATAATATACCTTAGTTTTTCTGAACTGGAAGAGGTACTATTGTCTCCCCCTCCTTTGTAGGCGCCTTCACCTGAATTAGCCCAATAAAAGAAACTACGGCTTTTTCCGTAATTAAAATTAGTATTGGCGCCAAATGAAAGGCGTGGTGTAATACGATAGCGCATACTGGTATTGATGCGACTAAAGCGGTTGAAGGCATTTTGAGTTAGCCCGCGATTGTATTGACCATATCCACCTACTACTAAGTCGAATTTTCCGATTTTTCGCCGATGAGAAAAGCTCATTCCTGTTCGATATGGGAAATTATCACCATTCCACCACTTTTGAGCTTCATTTTTAGGCTCTAAAAAAGTGAGAAAAAAGGTAGATAGTTTAGTGACAGGCTCAGATTTAGCGTAGGCAGTACGTACATTGATCACCCCGTTTAAGGCGCTGGAACCATAGAGCGCAGAAGAAGCCCCTTTGACGACTTCGATTTGTTCAATATTCTCTACGGGCAAATCTCCCCAACTGGGAAAACCCGCATCAGCTTGTAGAGCCGGAATATCATCTACCAGTAATAAGACCCGGCTTCCGGCACCATAAGACCAGCCGGAACCCCCACGGATATTAGCTTGCCCGTCAATGATATTCACTCCTGGAATTTTGTCGAGCACATCTGCCACGGAAGTCGCATTGGTTGCTGCCAGTAATTTGGGTTTAACCACCTCCAAAGAGACGGTTACTTCACCTAGTGGTTTCTCAAATTTTCCACTTGTAACAGTAGCTGTTTCCAGGATATTGGCTGTTGCTTTTAGCTCTAGCTGACCGAGGTTAAGGTCTTGACTAACTTTTATCTTCTTTTGATAAGATTCATAGCCGATGTAAGTGATCGTTAATAATTTTTCTCCTTTTGGAACACTTAGTTTGAAGTAACCATCCAGGTCAGTTATTGTTCCAATCCGCCCAAATTGTACGGTGGCCCCAATTAAAACTTCCTGTTCTTTTGGAGCGTATACAATACCTTCAACGGTATAGTTTTGGGCTAGGGAATTTGCAGCAAAAAATAATAATAATGTGCTGAAAATTAGCAATTTGTGTTGACTTGCTTTCATGGAAAGAGCAAAATTTAGTGATTGATAGAAGCATTTTAATAAGGGGTGCTCTTTTTTCCGAAGACAACTTAAATCAGCATGTGGTGGGAAGTATTCTGAAACAAAAGTAGTTAATATTGACGAAAGTTTATATTTTTGCTTAGGCTTTTCAACTTAAGAGGATTTGGATACAAGCAACAATAAGGAATGAAGAACTGTCGTTTGCCAAATTGGAAACCCAAGCTTTGTAAACTACACTACTAGAACTCCTCATTTTATTCGCACCCATTACAAGATAGATTTTTTAACTTTACAAGTGCATAATAATAGGCACCTTCGTGGCCGTTTATTGCTTTTGTGATCTTTAACTTTATTTCTAAACTGTTAACTGAGAAATTATGGTACAACGCTTACTTATTTTTTGTCTGCTCTGCGTGTTCACCGGCCAATTGATTGCCCAAGATTGTGTGCCTGATGAGCTTTACCGAGACTCTGCCTTTGCCATTGTCCCACTTCCCCGCAGTGATGATAACCCAGATGCTGGAATCAATACACCTGCGTGTTTAAATGAAAATTACAGTTTTACCTTCACTTTTAAGATTCCTCTGGAAGTATCCGTTGGAGGGTTTACCGTGCCAATTGACTCGGTGCTTTTGGATAAGAATGACCCAAATACAATTACTGGTCAACCTAATGGTATTGGCTATTCCTGTAATCCTCCCTCTTGTAACTTTGACCCTAGAGAAGATTCACTTGTTTGTGTGGTACTGCATGGGATTCCTGATGATGAGCTTAAAGATTATCCACTAAAAATTAAAATCCAGCTGTATAATCCTATCATTCCCCCATTTTATCCATTAGATTTTCCAAATACAACTTTGGATGGTTTTGATGGCGATTATACCATCGAATTGCGGGAAGAGGGAAGTTGTCAAGGTACGACTTCGGTTAGTGATCTGGCAAATGAGTTTGCAATTAAAGCTCAGCCTAATCCTTTTAGTTATGCTACGCAAATCAGCATTGGGGCGCAGCGCGAGGAACTCATGGATATGACAGTCATTGACCTGCTGGGTAAAGTAGTTCATCAACGCCAGATTCAACTATTGAATGGCGAAAATCAAATAAATTTTGATGGAAGTCAGCTAACTAATGGCATCTATTATTTGAACTTATATAATGAACGTGGTCAGGTGAGTAAGAAATTAGTCATCCAGCGTTAAATTTTTCAACTCCAGTTACAATAATCTTCCTTCTCTTTTTACAGGAAGGAAGATTATTGTCTCTTTATTCAAACTTTTTATTATTTTTACGAAGTGATCATTGCGAGCACTACCTCCTATTCCATTCCGAAAATAATCTCCACACACTTTTTCTGAAAAAAATCTCAGAACATCCATCCTCTATATTAAGCAAAAATTGATTGCTTAATACTTATGTTTAACCTCCTAAACTAACAAAGGATGATGAAAAATTTTACTCCTAAAATCGTCAGTTTTTTCTTTGTAAGCTGTTTTTTCTTCTCTACTTCTCTCAATGCCCAAACGGGTTGCCCTGGTTGTATAAGTATTGTACCTGGGACGCTTTCTGAAGATACCTTTTACATTGCACCGATTCCCGATGCGACCAAAGGTCAAGTTTATGAAGAAGATATGGGCTTCCGAATGCCTAAAACAACTTCGCCCATTGCTGCGCAGGATCCCAGTGTTCCAGCGGGGATTAATCTTGATGAAATCAAAGTAAACTCGATAAGTGGCCTCCCTCCCGGGATGGAATGGACCACAGACAAAACTTCCTATGATCCCGGAGATGATACGGATGGCTGCTTACGGATTTGTGGAACCCCCTTGGTAAGTGGAATGTTTCAGGTGGCCATTAATGCGACGGCCCGGGTCGCTTTCATTTCTACGGATGCTACTTTCAAATTGGATATGTATGTTGCCCCTTCCATAAGTACGACCGACGGGTTTACATTAATAAATAATGAAGATTGTGGGATGGCGGTAGTGAGTTTTGAAAATAATATTCCGAGCAATGGCTTGGATGGCTTTTCTTACATTTGGGATTTGGGTAATGGTTTAACTACTACCGATGAAAATCCGATTGAGCAGGTTTATGACACGCCTGGTGTATATTATGTGACCTATCAGGCAGTTGTTGATACGACAGGATTTATTTTGTCCCACATAGAGCTATTAGACCTTGATTGTTCTGACCTGTTTTCTGGTCCGGACGTTGTGGTTACGATCAAAGATCCGAATGGAGAGGTGATTTACGAATCGAGGGAATATGAAAACACTGATGTGCCATTTGCTATTGACCTGAACGTACCGATAGGGGATGGTAATTATCAAATTAAAGCAAAAGATTTGGATAGTGGTTTGGAATTCGGTGATAAAACTTGTGCGGAGTCAAGCTTTAATAAATTTTCCTCTACCCTGGATGGCAATGGATTTGAGTTGGAATTGACCATCATTCATCCCATAGATACGATCAATGCAAGGGATAGTATCATTGTTTATCCGGAGCCTTCGCCTCCCATCATTAATTTACCTAGTAGTGAATTGTTTTTCTGTGAAGGAGATACCCTTTTATTGGTCTCATCTTATGACCAGGGAAACCAATGGTATATAAACGGATTTGAAATTGCCGGTGCAACGGTAGCTGAGTTACCTATTACTCAAGGAGGTATTTATTCGTTAGTATATACAGATCCTAATGGTTGTCAGGCAGCGTCAGATGAAGTAATGATTGATGTTTATCTAAGGCCAGATGAACCAGTCTTTGAAAACTTTGAGAATGTATTAAGCCTGGTTGATACCAGTGCTCTGCCAACAGACTACCGACTCCAATGGATTTTAAACGGGTACCCTTTGTTTGGCGAAACCGGCTTTTCCATATGTATCACTGAATCCGGTGATTATGGGCTCTGGGTTACAGATAAAAATACCGGTTGTACTAATGAATATCTTGCTTCAGAGATATATGACCCTGAGTTTAATTGCCTTTCCACGAACACGGAAGAACTTACCTGGGTGGAGGACATTCAAGTTTATCCAAATCCGAATGATGGGATATTTCAAGTTAGCTTTGGTGCAAGTTTACCAGATGATATTCATATCCGGTTAATTAATGTCGCCGGAATATTGATCGATGAAAGGGTTGTCGCAGCTGGAATTTCCCAGCCCCAGCAATACCAGCATACTGAACTTCCTGCAGGCTTATATTTCTTGGTAATAGAAAATGCTTTAGATCGAATAACTAAAAAAGTTATCGTGAAATAGTACGTTTAGGAAGTATATAAATAACTGAAGGCGTTAACATCAATCGTGTTAACGCCTTCAATTTTCTACAACAAAAAGTGATTAATTACAACCTAATTCCTGCTTGGCTAAGGGATCATTGAACGGAATACAATTCCCCGAAGGAACACTCTCCGGTTGATATCGCATCAAGTTTGGATCGCGAAGTGCATTCTCCAAAAATGCTGTAATATCATCGATCTCATCATCCGTTAAATTCAAGGGAACAAATTCATCAGCTAATTGGCTCTCCGGAACTCTTGGGTTTTCGGCGATAGCTTGGTTTTTATAACTCACAACATCTCTAATGCTGCGAAGACTACTTCCATGCCCAAAGAAAGGAGAGTCTTTCATATTATATAATTGTGGTACTTTGAATTTGTACATATCTTCATCTTTACCCGTAAATCCACCTCGTCCCAGGTTGGCTTCAGCGTCTAAGTTTGATTGGAAAATTTCTTCCGGGCACTCAAACAAGTCTTTCATACCAATAGCATGAAATTCCATTGAACTTAATGCTGGTCCAGAATGACAAGTGTTGCAATTCGCTTTATCAAAAAACAGAATAGCACCTCGTTTTTCTGAATCTGTCATGGCCTTTTCGTCTCCCGATAGCCATTTTTGGAAAGGCGCTTGATCAGTGATCAAAGATCTAATGTAAGCCGAA
>CBDUIU010000019.1:0-15142 GCA_965367335.1 uncultured Saprospiraceae bacterium | reverse complement strand
AATATGATCTAAAGGCTAAAGGGGTGAATAGCGATAATGTGTCAGAAGGGGAGTTGCTGAAAGAGTTGGTGTTTAAGATGATAAATAACTAATAACTGAGAAAGTAATTCACAGAATGTGTTCAATGCTTGAAATTACCCTTACTCTTTTTATTGACCTACCTCAATCCACATTTTTTAATGCATGCGATCACCACGCACTTCCAGGTGTTTAAGCATCTCTTCTTCATAAGCTAAGTATTCCGACCATCGTTTCATCACTTGCGCTTCCTCTCCGTATAACTTTGCCAAGTCGAGAAACATCCGGTAGTGTTCAGCTTCGGCAACCATAAACTTATGATAAAATTCCCTTAGGTCTTCTTCTGCGATGTGTAAAGACAATAATCGGAAACGCTCACAGGAACGCGCCTCAATTAGGGCACAAATCAGTAGCCGTTCGACCAGGCGATCTTCACGACTTCCTCCTTTTTTCTCAAATTTAAACAGGTTATTGACGTATTCGTCTTTCCGCTGGCGGCCCAGCTTTAAATCACGTTTATCTAACTCAGCTAAGACTAATCGAAAATGCCCCCATTCTTCGGTAACTATTGGCGCCAGAGCACGCACCATCTCAAGATGTTCGGGGTATTGCTGAATCAAACTGATACAGGCCGTGGCTGCTTTTTGCTCACAATAGGCATGGTCGGTCAGTATTTCTTCCAGGTCCATTTCAGCCATATTGACCCAGCGTGGATCTGTAGGAAGTGTAAGCCCAAGGGTTGTCTTATTCGGATGTAACATAATGTTTTAATTCAATAAATAAACTAGATGCAAGAAGGTGCTTTCTACTCACCGGACTAAAAATAATTCGAAGAGCTGGGTGTTTCTTACTTTGATTACACCAGATCAATTAATCAAAACAGCGAAACTGATCGGCGATAAAATCCATATAATATATCTCATAATCCTCATATCCTTGGCTCCAAACTACGCGGACTAAGTCGATTTCATTTTTTTTCAGAAACTTTTCAGCGCCAGAATTGATGGAAAATTGCCCTCGGTAAGTGACTGTTTTAGCTACCGGATCCAAGGTACCCATATCTGTTTTAGTGTTGATTAATTTGAGGGTAGTTCCGTCCAGAAATTTAAGACTGATTGGGCTTCCTTTTTCCAACAAGCCAAATTCCCGTTGGGCATTGGGCGAAGAGATAGTGAATTCGAGGGTTAAGTATTTTAAGCCACCAGAAAGGGCCGTAAGGTTTGCCATACAAGTAATATACTCCCGATCTTTGAAGTAGGGGCGCAGTTGATCACTGGTATAAGTGAAAAATTGTTGGGGAGCTAGTTCACGACGTTTTTTACCGCTAAACTCATCAACGCCATTAAAAGTGAATTCGCAATTATCCATCGTGGGTGGATTATAACGAACATCCTCGCTTTTGTGATAAGGCTTCAGTTTGCGTTGCTTCCTTTTAGGACGAGTTGGAGAATTACTAGCCGCAGTACTTTCTTCATACGAATCATCGCGGAAATCATTATTGTCTGCCGTTGCATCCGCTTCCAACATCATTGAAGGCGCTGTAAAGTCATCCTGCTCCGTATATTCCGCTTCCGGGGTGGTATCCACAAAATCCGACATGGCTTTTTTTCGTTTGGCTGGCGACAGGTCCAGGATTCGACTCCACTGCTTGTGGCTTTTTTTAGCCAGAGACAATTCTGCTTTTACTTTATTTTCCAGCTTACGAGCAACTTTCAACCGCTGTTCAATTACCATCAGGTCATCTAAGGTAACTTCTCCCAAAGCATGGGCATCTTCCAGCTCTTTTTCCAGAAAAATGCGATTGAAAGAGACATCTTTGATCTGCTCTTCTAAGCGGGATACTTCCTTTTCGGCAAGATTCTGCTGGTTTCTTGCTTGTCTTAAAAGCTTATCATCCAACCCATTGACTACCTCTGTCTTCTTCTCTTTTTGTGAATCTGCTTTTCTACTTTTCTTCTTGTTTTTATGCTTCCGTTGTTTTTTACTCTTTTTATTATTTGGTTTTTTATTCTCTTCTTCTATCTGATTTTTCTCTTCCTGGATAGATTGGGCAGCTGTACTCAATTGAGTGCTATCGCTGAGCATCCCTTCTTCGAAATATCGCCAGGAGCCATCCGGATATACAAGAATCTTCTCGCCATTCTCATTAGTTACTACATTTTGCGCCTGTAAGGAATTCAAGCACAAAAGCCCCGTACAGCTTAAAATAAACAGAAATATTTTTCTAACTTGCATATCTAATTTATGACTTTAACAAATGCACTTCCTTTTCTATTTTTATAGAAAAGCTTAAGGCAAAATTACACAAAATCTTTATATGATGACCAGAGTTTTTGCTTTCCTTTTTTTACTGATGAGTGTATTGGCTTGTGAACCCATGGATACTTCTTCATCAACGGCTACTAAGCCAATAAATTTTGAACCCATTCCTGTGAATTATCCAAATACTTTGGCGGATACGGCTATTGTAGAGGACTACCATGGCATGACCGTAACAGATCCCTATCGGTGGTTGGAAGATGACAATGCTGATGCCACTAAAGCATGGGTGCAAGCGGAAACTAGTGTGACTCAGAATTACCTTGAAAAAATTCCGTTTAGAGAATCCATCCAAAGACGTCTTGAAAAACTATGGAATTACGAACGTTTCTCCACTCCTTTTAAACGAGGTGGTAAGTATTACTTTTTTAAAAACGATGGATTACAAAACCAAAGTATACTTTATGTGCAAGAGACCTTAGACAGTCCAATTTCTTTAGTACTTGATCCCAACAAGTTGAGTGAAGATGGAACTTCCTCGTTGGGAGGGCTTGCTTTTTCTAAGGATGGTAATTATATGGCTTATGAGGTGAGTGATGGTGGCTCCGACTGGCGAACAATCCGTGTGATGGACTTAAAGTCAGGTAAAGATTTGGATGACCGGATAGAGTGGGTGAAATTTTCAAATATTGCCTGGAACAATGACGGTTTTTTCTATAGCCGTTACCCGGAACCCACGGAAGAAGAAAAGCTATCGGTCCAAAGTCTTTTTCAGGCGGTTTACTATCACAAGCTTGGTACCCCACAATCTGATGATGAAATAATTTTTTCCGACCGAGGTAATCCTCGCCGGGGATTTATAGCAAGTACCACGGAGGATCAACGATTTTTGGCCGTCAACGTTTGGGAGTCTACTAGTGGAAATGCACTTTATTTTAAAGATCTGACAAACGATCAAAGTGTTTTTCAACCCATCAAGGATGAGATCGTAAGTGATTTTAACTTAATCGATAGTGATGGAGATTATTTACTGATATTGACCAACTATAAAGCTCCAAACTGGCGATTGATTAAAGTTTTTACCGGAAAACCGCAGGAAAGTTATTGGGAGGAGATATTACCGGAAAGTGAAAATGTCTTGCGAAGTGTTAGCTTAGCCGGAGGTAGAATTATTGCCAACTATATTCAAAATGCATCCTCTAAAATGATTGCTTTTGATATGGAAGGTAAAAAAATTGGAGATATAATATTACCAGGCATAGGAACGGCTGGCAATGTTACTGGCAAAAAATCAGAGACGGAGGCATTCTTCTCTTTTGAATCATTTACCCGTCCTGCTACCATCTATTCATTGAATACGGAGCAACTGAGTATTAAAGAATTCAAAGCTCCTGTTGTAGACTTTGCTTCTGACCAATATGAAACCAAGCAAGTATGGTTTGAGAGTAAGGATGGTACCAAAATTCCCATGTTTATTACGCACAAAAAAGGCTTAAAAATGGATGGCAAACGGCCAACGATGTTATATGGCTATGGCGGATTTGACATTTCAATTTTACCTGGGTTCAATACAGATCGTTTAAGTATGGCCCCGGTGATTATGGAGAACGATGGGATTTTTGCTGTAGCTAATATCAGGGGAGGGGGAGAGTTTGGTAAAAAATGGCATGAAGCCGGAACAAAAGAAAAGAAGCAAAATGTTTTTGATGATTTCATTGCTGCTGCCGAATACCTGATCGATCACAACTACACTTCTTCAGAAAAGCTGGCTATCTATGGTCGTTCGAACGGCGGGCTTCTCGTCGGTGCCTGTATGACCCAACGCCCAGACCTTTATGCCGTTGCCCTTCCTGCTGTTGGCGTCCTTGATATGCTTCGTTATCAGGAATTTACGATTGGACGAGCCTGGTCCGCTGACTATGGACTGAGTGAGGATGCAAAAGGCTTTGACTATCTTTATGCCTATTCACCGCTTCATAATATTGAGAAGAAAAAGTATCCGGCTACCATGATTACCACTGCGGATCATGATGATCGGGTAGTTCCAGCCCATTCCTTTAAATTTGCTGCTGCCCTTCAAGCTCATCAACAAGGGGATGAACCTGTTCTAATTCGGATTGAATCCAGTGCTGGTCATGGTGCAGGGAAACCAACCTCTAAAAAGATTGAAGAAGCTTCGGATTTGTTGAGCTTTACTTTTTGGAATATGAAAGAAAAGGTAAAGTATCCTCTTGATATGAAGGATTAGGCGGGGTACGTAGTTAATGTAAGTATTCACAGCATTTCTCCACCAAATGCAAAAGGTAGTAAATCCTTTACAGAGCTAAACTCAAAGGTGGGTCCAGCCTCGCCTTGCAGGATCAGACGAATCGGCGCAAGCTGGTGGTCTTCCTTCTCGGATATAACCTGTCGGCAAGCACCGCAAGGCGTACCCGGTTGTTGGATGAGTTGCCGGGGATTCTTTACCGTGATGGCCATGACCTCTACTTTTTCCGAAGAATAAGCAGAAGAGATGGCTGCTAAAACTACTCGTTCCGCGCAGAGGCACAAAGGGTAGGCTGCATTTTCCTGATTGCCGCCACTCACGATTTCACCACTTTCCAGCCTGGCAGCCGCACCGACATAAAACTTTGAATAAGGGGCGTAAGCCTTTTTACAGGCATCATGTGCCATAGCTAATAATTCGCGATCAGCCTTGGAAAGTTGTTCACTATTCTGATATACTTTATAGCTGAACTTATTTTCACGGATTTCCATAGTTGGGTTTATTATGATAAAAATAACTAGAAATACTGCTAATTGTTACCATTTTTACAATAAATTAGCGGCCTGGGATCTTCGTGTAAATTTAACGCAAAGCTTATTAAGTGATTATTAGCGATGATCTCTGGTCACTTTATCACTGAAAATTGATTTTTATGAAAAATGTTTTAATCATTGGAGCAGGTCGTTCCTCAACTGCGCTCATTGATTACATGCTTACTAAAGCTGCCAAAAAAGGTTGGTTTATCACAGTAGCTGACGCCAACCCGGAATTAGCGGCGCAGAAGGTGAATAACCACACATTGGGACGATCCACCTGGTTAGATGTCACTAAATTAAATGATCGCCGAGAATTAATTGAACGTACTGATATTGTTTTATCGTTGCTTCCTGCTCACTTACATTTGGAAGTTGCACACGACTGTATTAGGCTTAACAAGCACTTAATCACTGCATCTTATGTGTCGCAAGAGTTGTATCGATTGGGAGACGAGGCGCGTGATCGGGAGCTGATCTTTATGGGTGAAATGGGCTTAGATCCTGGGATTGACCATATGTCAGCCATGCATTTAGTTGATGAAATCAAGGATAAAGGAGGGGAGTTGATCGCATTTCGATCTTATACAGGTGGTTTGGTAGCTCCGGAAAGTGACAATAATCCTTGGCGATATAAATTTACCTGGAATCCTCGAAACGTTGTACTGATGGGGCAGGGGACAGCCCAGTACCTGGAGGATGGCAAATATAAATATATCCCCTATAATCGCTTATTTGAACTTTATGAAGAGGTGGAAATTGACGGCTTGGGAAAAATGGAAATGTATGCAAACCGCGATTCTCTGTTATACCGGGAAAATTATGGTTTAGGGGACATTAAAAATATTATCCGTGGTACATTACGTTACCCGGGTTTTTGCGATGCCTGGAATGCCTTGGTTAAAATTGGCTTAACAGACGGTTCATTTCCCATTCTGGAATCTGATAATCTGACTTACCATGGTTTGATGGAAGCTTACTTAGGTCCAATGAAGGGCAGTGGCTCTGTAAAAGAGCGGATTGCAGAATTTCTGGGAGAAACCCCAAATTCAAAGGTGATGAAGAAACTGGAATGGCTGGGTCTTTTTAGTAAACGACGGATCAAAATGAAGCAAGCTACCCCGGCCTTGTTATTAGAAGATTTGTTGTTACAAAAATGGGGATTAGAGCCACATGATAAAGATATGGTGGCGATGCAGCATGAGTTGGATTATGAATTGAATGGAGAACGTCGCCGTCGAGTTTCTACGATGATTTTGAAGGGCAAAGATGCGACGGATACCGCCATGGCTCGTTTGGTTGGCCTACCCATGGCCATATTTGCAGAATTAGTGTTAGATGGAAAAATAAAATCCAAAGGGGTACAAATCCCAGTTATGCGGGAGGTCTATGGACCTGTACTTACAGAATTACAATCACACGGTGTAAGTTTTACTGAAAAAGACGAATTGCTTTAATGGCAGGGTTGGCCTTGCTTCGTAAGCAACTTAATGAAACGCAGGCACTGCAAGCTTTTCAGTTATTGCGTTATGGGTCGGCTATCCTCGTCAGTATTTTGTTAGCAAAAAGTGTGTTGACTCAAGCGGAAATTGCTTCCTATGAGTATCTCCTGTATCTTGGTACCACGCTTAGTTTTTTTTGGGTTAGTGCTTTTATTACAGCACTGATTGCGGTCTATCCAAAACTGAATCGGGAAGAGCAATCTCAATTGCTATTTCAAGCTTTTGGAGTATACTTTGTTGTGGGAGCATTGTTGTGCTCGCTCTTATTCCTGTGCAGTCAGTGGCTAGTCCCTTTTCTTACCAACCAATCTCAATTACCCTATCTTCCCTGGTTTTTGGTTTTTCTTTTTTTTAATTTCCCGACTCATCTCATAGATGTCATTTATTTATTTGAAAAAAGGCCAGGAGCGATACTTGGGTATGGGGTTGTGGCTTTTTTTGGATATCTAATCGCCTTGGTAATACCGGTTTGGGCGGGTTGGGGCCTAGGTTGGGGCCTTAAGGCAATTGCATTCCTTGCTTTTATTCGATTTCTGTGGTTACTACTATTGCTGGTCAAAAAAGCAAAGTTTAAATGGCCAGGATATTTGTTTAGTCGCTATCTGTCGGTAGCTTTACCGCTGGTGGGTTATACATTCATGGGAGGATTTGCTCCGGTGTTTGACAATTGGCTGGTGGGTTGGTATTATCAGGATCCAAGTATCTTTGCGATCTTTCGATATGGAGCACGGGAATTACCACTTGCTTTAGCTTTAACTGCAGGACTGAGTACCTCACTGATTCCAGTTATCAGCGCTGGAATGAAGGATGGTCTGAGATCTCTGAAATCAAAAAGTCGAAAACTTTACCACTGGTTATTTCCATTCTCCATCTTGCTGGTACTTAGTGCTGATTGGTTATTTCCAGTTGTATTTAATTCAGATTTCTCGGAGAGTGCCGGGGTGTTTAAAGTGTATTTGCTTTTAGTAATTAGCAGGGTATTATTGCCAACGACCGTGATGCATGCATTAGAGGAAACTAAAGCTATATTTGTAATTTCAGTGTTTGAATTAATGTTGAATATAGTATTGAGTCTTATTTTTATACCTATATGGGGAATGGAAGGTGTAGCTTTTGCTACGGTATTAGCATTTTTATTTGAGAAAGTTGGGATGATGATCTATTTGAAATGGAAGTACGGGCTAGCAGTTAGTGAATATATGGATTGGCAATGGTTGTTGGGTTATGTACTCTTATTGTTAATAGCGTTTTGGTGGCAAGTATAAGTGAGCAAGTATTTTTCTAGTAGTTTAGAACTTCAATTACTTTTTCTTCTTCGACAAAGTACCTGATCGTTTTGGCGATACTTTGATGATGAGGATAAGGCTTGATCGCATCTCTTAAGACCTCGACATCTTCAATGCCATTCTCTAGGGAAACATAGCCAAACCCCTTGTATTTACCTTCTTCTACTAAAACCACGGAGCGTTCCTCTTCTTCCCTTCCATGGTCAATGATGAGAAAACTATCTTCACTATCAAGGCCTAATCTTGCGATCGCCATATCTACTTTTTCATTATATTCAGCTACACTTTCTTTACCAATACATGCGCCCTGACATTTATGTAAGTGAAAATAAAAACAAGGCCTGCTACTGTTTAAGTGACAGTGGGTTTCGCAAAGGTCGTACGTTTCACACAAGTATTTAATTGCTCCCTTCGTCGCTCTGATATTACTGAATTCTTTAAGGATATATTTTTCTTTTCTTGCCTTAGTGCTGAGTTGGGTATAATTCAAACAGCGATACCCATCGTCATCATAATAAGTATAGATTCCATAGCGAAAAGGCCTTGCTCGCTGTGCCCGGTTGATTACCGGATGCAAAGTTTTTATTTCATAGTTTTCTAATAATAAGGCGACCAACTCACTTCCCGTAATCTCAAAAGAAATGTCATGAGCTAATTGTTGTAGCCGTTCACCCTTAGGAGTTAGGTCTGCAAAATGTTGCATGATCCTTTTCTTGATGTTGATACTTTTACCAACATACACAATGCGCTCATCTTTTCCATGAAAATAATAAACGCCGCAAGCTTCCGGTAAGGCGTGAAGTTTATCAAGCGTGATATTTGGCGGAAGCCTGGATTCCTGGATTCCTAGATTGACAAGCTCGTTCAGGGTTGCTTCTCCGCTTTGTTGCTGTAATGCTTTTTCAAAGATTTCCACGGTAGCCATGACATCCGCCATAGCACGGTGTCGTGCCTCCACACTAATGTCAAAATGTTTGATCAGTTTTCCCAAAGAATAGGAGGGGAGTCCTGGGAATGCTTTTCTACTCATTCTTACGGTACACAATTTTCTCCGCGTATATTGATAGCCTAATCGCCTAAACTCTTCCTGGATAAAACCATAATCAAACCGAACATTATGGGCAACAAACACACAACCTTGAGTGATTTCTACCACTTCCTTAGCGACTTCAAAAAATTTTGGCGCATCAGCTACCATTTCATTGGTGATCCCCGTAATTTGTGTAATATTGCCAGGAATGGCACGTTCGGGATTAATGAGACTCTCAAAGCGTTCGATGATCTGTGTCCCATCGTGAACTGCAATAGCAATTTCGGTGATCCGGTCCCCAGAGGCCCGGCCCCCCGTCGTTTCAATGTCAATGATGGCGTATTTTTTCATAATTCGTACAGAGAAGAAAGTCGATTTCCCAAAGGATTATATCCCGCTATCTGGTTTAAAAGCAAAAAACGCAGAAGTACTTGCCCGAGGTCAGCCGGCCATAGTCTCTCTGCGTTTTCCAGTCTTATTTTAAATATCCTAAGCGTAAAGATAATATGAACCAAGCAAAAATTCTAATGTCCATTTCTCTTTTCCTCTTTTCCTTCTTGTTTTGGCATTGCCAATCAACGCCACCGGCTAACATCCCCTCAAAAGAGGAAAAGAAAATTCCTCCGGGAGAGGAGAAAAAGGCTGACATAAAAACCGGCGCAGAACAGATGCCTATCTATCTTTCCCAACTCCAGGGTAAGACAATTGCATTGATGGTAAACCAAACCTCTCAAGTAGGAGACCAGCACTTAGTTGATACTCTAATGGCTTTAGGCGTAAAGGTAAAACACATCTTTGCACCGGAGCATGGTTTTCGCGGAGAAGCTGATGCCGGTGCTATTATAAAAGATGATGAAGATGTAGCTACGGGCTTACCCGTTATTTCATTGTACGGAAAAAAGAAACAGCCTGGAAAAAATGAACTAGACGGAATCGATTTGGTTATTTTTGATATTCAAGACGTTGGCGTCCGTTTTTATACCTATATCTCCTCCATCCACTATTTGATGGAAGGTTGTGCTGAATATGGGGTTCCACTAATGGTTTTGGATCGACCTAACCCAAATGGCCATTATATTGATGGACCCGTTTTAGATCCTAAGTTCAAATCTTTTGTAGGTATACATCCAGTGCCGGTCGTTCACGGAATGACAGTTGGCGAATTTGCCCAAATGATCAACGGGGAAGGCTGGTTGACCAAAGGCCGGAAATGCGAATTGATTGTAATCCCTTGTGCGAATTATAACCATCAAATGTCCTATGAACTTCCGATAAAGCCTTCTCCGAATCTACCTAATGCTCGAGCTGTTTATTTGTATCCATCGCTTTGTTTTTTTGAAGGTACAGTAGTTAGTGTAGGCAGAGGTACTCAAAAGCAATTCCAAGTGTTGGGTCATCCAAACTCAACTATTGGTAATTATTCTTTTAAACCCGTATCACAAGCAGGTGCTACCAAACCTTTACACCAAAACAAAAAATGCCGGGGATTTGATCTGACAGGTGAAACCGCTGAATTTTATCGAAAATCTGGTAAATTAGACCTAAGTTATCTGATTAACTTTTATCAAGATTATCAAGGGGACAAGCCTTTTTTTAATGCAAATAATTTTATTCATAAACTAGCCGGTACAGATCAATTGAAACTGCAGATTGAGAAGGGCTGGACGGAAGCGGAAATTAGCGCAAGTTGGCAAGAAGAATTAGAAGCGTATCGCAAAATAAGGATTAAGTACCTGTTATACGAGGATTAATTTTCGGTGGGATAGATGATTTTCTAAGTACATGAATGCGGAAGTCAATGGCATAAAAAAACGTCGTTTCAAATTGATTTGAAACGACGTTTTTTAGATATAAAAGAGCCAGAAAAAAAACAAAGTAATGTGTACACGTAAATTGATCACAAAAAGGCAGTGAAGTAATTGATTTTCAGGCACTTCACTGCTAGAGAAAGCACTGCATTAAGCGAGTCTATTTCTCAGATTTGTACTTGTGGTCTTTATGAAGTTCATCGATCATGATGTTCATGAACTTCTCTTCACCCTGAGCACGAGCAACAAGACGAACCTCATCATAACCTTCTTTCCACATTTTAACAACACTGCGTGCTGCGGAATCTTTACTATCCTCGAGCACTTTCCATTTGCGTTGTTTGCGATTGAAAGCTTCAGAGACGCCAATAACCTTCGCTTTCTTGTCCTGATAGCTGTCTTGGAATAGGTTTTCAACCCAACCAAAGTCAACATCCTTTACTAAGTTAAATTCATACTTTTTTCTGGCCATGATAATTAAATTGAGTATTAATAGAAATTAGAATTAACGAAAAGCAACAGTTGGCTCATACGGTAAATTGATGAAACTGTTTTACTTTATAGGCGTAAATATACTTATTTTTAGGTATTTATGAAAAAATAGGCTAAGCAGCAGTCTGTAACGTGTTTTTAGCGTAATTATGCATTAGAAGAGAGATAAGATATTCTATATATTAACAAGTCATTAACAAAGATTGAAGCCTCATTAACAACGCGTGCATGATACTTGCCGTACATTTGCAATCGAACACTTTCTTTTACTATTTAAACCATAAATAAAATTATCAATAATGGAAAACTCTAAAAAAATCCAGATTGGCCTGCTTGGTCTTGTTGCAGTACTTTTAGCTTTAAATTTCTTTGGTGCTTTTGAAGGTATGTTTGGTGGTTCTTCTGACTCTGCTCGTGAAGAAGCATTAAATAAACTAAATGGAGATAAAACTGCTGTTACTGCTCCAGCAACTGCGCAGAATCAACCAGCTGAACCTGCTGCTCCAGCTGGTCCTACTACTACGGTTGAATTCAGCGAAACTGAATTTGATTTCGGTACAATTGATTCTGGTGAAAAAGTAAACCATGTATACAAATTTACAAATACGGGTTCTGAGCCGTTAATTATCAGTAATGCAAAAGGTAGCTGTGGATGTACTGTTCCTAGCTGGCCAAAAGAGCCGATCGCTCCTGGTGCTACTGGTGAGATTGCTGTTCAATTTGACTCTAAAAATAAGAGTGGTAAACAAAGTAAGCGTGTGACTATCACCGCTAATACAGATCCGGTTCAAACATTCTTGACCATTAAAGGTGAAGTAACTAAAGTTGACGCTGCAGCTCCAGCTGCCAAGTAATCCGGTTCTTTAACCTTTTTAGTGAAAATGCCCATGCAATGAATAATTTGCATGGGCGTTTTTTATTTTTACCTTAATGTTCTGAAGCGGTGTCTTTAAACATTGGTTTTGTTACGACTGTTGACTAACATAGAGTTTCTATGTTTTATTTAGAACTGTATATCAAATTATATGAAGCGTTACCTATCTCTTGTTAAGTTTTCTCATACCATCTTCGCCTTACCATTTGCAATGATAGGGTACTTCATTGCAATTGAACAAACTGCTTCAGGAGTAGAATGGAGAATTTTGTTCCTGGTTTTACTTTGTATGGTCTTTGCTCGCAGTGCTGCCATGGCTTTTAATCGTTACCTGGATCGAGATATTGATCAGGATAATCCAAGAACCAAAACCAGAGAAATCCCTGCAGGCATTATTTCTGCTAAGGCTGCTTTGGCTTTTGTACTTTTTAATGCCCTGGCTTTCATAGTCACGACCTGGTTTATTAATCCACTCTGTTTTTTCCTTTCACCGATCGCTTTGCTTGTGATACTCGGGTATAGCTACACAAAGCGATTTACAGCACTTTGTCATTTTGTTCTTGGTTTAGGCTTAGCACTTGCTCCAGTGGGTGCATACTTAGCGGTGACAGGTACTTTTGACCTCTTGCCTATTTTGTATGGCTTAGTAGTACTTTTATGGGTAGCGGGCTTCGATATTATTTATGCGCTTCAGGATGATCAATTTGATAAAAATCACGAGTTACATTCCATACCGGTTTGGTTAGGCAGACATAATGCTTTGCGCCTTTCTGAAACCTTACATTTATTTTGTGCGCTCGGAATCCTTGCAGCAGCATGGATTTTGGGGGAACAATTTCCTGCCTTTGGGTGGATCCATTGGGTTGGGGCAATAATCTTTATTGGCTTACTTCTTTATCAGCATCTTATTGTTAAGGAAAATGACCTCAGTAGGGTAAATATTGCATTTTTTACGACCAACGGCATCGCAAGCCTAATTTTTGGTATATCTGTCATTACAGACGTATATTTTTAATAGATTATTATTTTTCTAATTCATTTTTTCAACGAATGTAATGAATTGTTGTTCAGTGTTTTAGTTAGTTTAAAATATTAAATATTATTATACGTAAAACGTGTATATATAAACACTTAATATAGCCAATTTAGGGTATACAAGAAAAAGTGCTTTGGCATGATTTTCGGTACTACACAAATTGAATATTTAACACATACCAAAGGGAACACTCACAAACACTCAATTGACCCATTTTTTGGTCTTTTCCACACCCAGAGTCTAACAAAGTCACACTAATCCGGAACACTGGAAATCTGCGATTGATTTCCACAACAAAAACTATTACCCCCATGGTAAAAAACAGATGCAATGAGAAGAAATTTTACGCAGACACTATTAAGGATTGTTGTTTGTTTTAGTCTAACGTTTACTTCATTTTCACTTTTCGCGAACCATTGGAACGGTATGTCCGTCTCGAATGGATTTTCCTTTTTAGACACCTTAATTCAGCCTAATGATACCACTGTAGTGCTAACTTGTGAAGACTCTGTCACGGTTTGCTTCGGTGTATCCTTTGAGGTCATTAATAATTTTCAGATTTTCAATAATAAACAAGTTTATGGCTCTGGTATCGCTGGCTGTGATTTTGATACTGCTAGTATATATCGCTACGAAGTATTATCCGGTCAGGGAAATTCAGGTCCATACGTACTCCAAAGTTGGAGAGTGAATGACTCTTTACATTCATCCACCTTTAATACAATCCCTCAACTTGTTGATTCTCTGAATGTTTGGGATCCGTCTGGTGATTGGGTCGACAATGTTGTTGATTTACAGGTAAAAGGAGGCAATCCGGCAAGTGAATACTCAGATATGATTGTATTTGAGATTTTAACGGGGGTCCCTCGTACATTACCTGAGGTACTGGATGTCTCAACAAATGCTACTCAAATTCGAGTCCCAAGTGGATTGAATGAAATTGTTGTTCGAGAAATTTCCACTTCTCGTTCAGATACATTTGACTTTTGGACGGCTTGTGTCAATCCTTCTATTGAATCACTTGAAATGAGAGCAGGCACAACAACTGATCTCACATTTGATTTATCAGAATTACTAACTGACCTTAGTCGAGTGACTAAAATTGAGAGTATTGGTAATAGCACTGCTAATTTTAACTTAATTCAAAACGATTCTGTTCTCCACGTTGAGGCAATAACCGAAGGTACAGACACTGCGGTTGTGGTTCTTTGTGATGAACTTGATGTATGTGATACCGTTCAGGTTTTTGCACGTGTACTCCCGCCTCTTGGTCTTACTATTCAGGACTTGGTTCGGTTTCAAGGTGAATCGGATACACTCTGTTATAATCTTGGGCCGTTAGGAGGTGTAGCAGATACCATCTATAATATTTGCGCCTCTGGTTCTGGCACATATGCTTCCTTTAGTTTAGATACATCTAATTATTGCTTACTGATTGATGCAACAAATGCAGGTGGTACAGATACGGCCTGTATAGTTGTTTGTAATATGGGTGTGTGTGATACGACTCAATATAATGTAAGAGTGTTGCGCCGGGGGCCGGAAATTGCCTATCGGACCGTTTACCTTCATCAATCTGATAGTTATTGTGAATTCACCTTGTCTAATCTTTTTTCGACGGTTGATACCGTATACAACTATTGCGCACAGGCGAGTCCTGAAAATGTCAGTTTTAACTTGGATATGAAAGCCTTGTGTGCAGATTATACCGGGCTTAGCTTGGGTGTTGATACCGCATGTATTGCAATTGTTGATGATGAAGGAAACCGGGATACTACTTTACTAATTGTGAGTACTATTCTTCCTGTTACAGAGATCATCACAATGACACTGAATTATAATGATCGCGTTGACCTTTGCTTAGATACTTCTGAACTGGGAGCACCAGTTGATACTGCATTTTTCTGTAATACACCAACGAGCAATGCTATTATTGTTGATACAAATATTGTAAATTTGTGTAGCTCGGTCGTCGCAGATACCATAATGGGTACAGATACAATTTGTTTCGTGGTATGTGACGACTCTTTGGTATGTG
>CBDUIU010000018.1:0-15400 GCA_965367335.1 uncultured Saprospiraceae bacterium | reverse complement strand
GGAGAGACCGCTGCGCTGTGGGAGGAGAGACCGCTGCGCTGTGGGACGGGGGACCGCTGCGCTGTGAGACGGAAAACTACTTCACTAAAAAAGACGGTAAAAACTTAAGCATTTGCAGTAACCAGTCCCTCCTCCCACAGTGTCAGCTTGCTGATACGGTCTCTCAGCATGCGGTCAATTCGACGAGAAGACTGCTGCGCTGTGGGAGGAGAGACCGCCAAAACATCAAATTATCCCCTTCACCTAAACAAAAAAATCATGCAAGATTACTTATTAGAAGAAGAACACCTCCTATTCCGTGAGTCTGTAAGAGCATTTATGGAAAAAGAGATAGAACCGTTTTATGAAGAATGGGAAAAAGCCGGACAGGTACCTCGGGAGATTTGGCTAAAGGCAGGAGAACTGGGCCTGTTAAGTACCGAGATTCCAGAAAAGTATGGAGGGCTGGAATTAAATGACTTCCGGTTTAATGCCATAGTTGCAGAAGAGCTGGCGAGAGTGAATGGTTCTGCTCCAGGATTTGCGATCCAAAATGATATTGTGGTTCCTTACCTGTTGACCTACTGCACGGAAGCGCAGAAACAAAAATACTTGCCTAAGGTAGCCCGGGGGGAATGGATTGGTGCATTGGGGATGTCAGAACCTGCTGCGGGAAGTGATTTACAAGGCCTAAGGACAACCGCCATCAAAAAGGGAGACCACTATCTGCTAAATGGTTCTAAGACCTTTATTTCGAATGGGATCATGTGTGATTTTGTTTTAGTAGCGGTCAAAACACAGCCTGAGTTAGGTGCAAAAGGATTTGCCCTATTTATCATTGACCGGGGGATGGAAGGTTTTTCTAACGGCAAGAACCTGGACAAGATCGGCATGAAAGGACAAGATACGGCCGAATTGTTTTTTGATAATGTAAAGGTTCCTATGGAAAACTTGCTGGGCGAAGATGGCAAAGGTTTTTATTACCTCATGCATAACCTGCCTCAAGAACGATTGTCTATCGCCGTCAATGCCTTAGCTCATGCTGAAGCCGCGCTGGAGTGGACCTTACAGTATTGTAAAGATCGTACTGCTTTTGGAAGGCCCATTGGCGCGTTCCAAAATTCCCGTTTTAAATTAGCGGAAATGAAAACGGAACTCACCATTGCCCGCACTTTTGTGGATAAATGCATCGAAGAGCTAAATGCCAAGACCCTCACCGCCGAAAAAGCAGCAATGGCCAAATACTGGGTGACCGATGTACAGTTTAAAACGATAGATCAATGTCTGCAACTGCATGGTGGCTATGGCTATATGAACGAATACCGGATTGCCAAGGCGTGGAGAGATAGTAGGGTTCAAAGAATCTACGGTGGAACAAATGAAATTATGAAAGAGATAATTGGCAGATCTCTGGGGTTTTGATGACCTTAGCCAACAACAGCTTTTCAAGCGGCATCCTGCATCAATTGTCTTACTTTCTTTCGAGCTCTGGCCAATCTCATTTTAACGGCCGACTCGGACAAGTCGTATAGTTCTTGTAGTTCAGCAATGGATTTATTTTCCTGATATTTTAGCTTGAGCATTTCGTCTACTGGCTGAGGTAATTGCCCGATGGCCCGTTCCAAATTGAGCAGTTGAGCTTCTTTTTGTTTTACTTCTTTTTCTTCTTGATTTAATGAAAACTCGCCTAGATTTTTTTTGAAATTGACCTCTCTCTTTTGTTGTTTGAGAAAACTCATGGTGCTATTATAGGCAATACTGCGAAGCCAATATCCATAGTTCTCCATTTGTTTGAGCTGATCAAGTTTATCAATACTTTTTAAAAAAGCATTTTGTGTCAGGTCAAAGGCATGATCCGAATCTTTTACCCAATACAGGCAATATTGATAAATGGAGGTATAATACTTTTCGTATAACCAACCTAGAATTCGCGTATCTTCAGATTGACGATATATTCCCAACAGAATATCGTCAGTTTGATGTTTGGTAAGAGGAGGCAAGTTCATTTGATCTGGTTTAACTATAAGTTACAGATCAAAGTTGAATCAAACCGATCCCGAAATTCATAACATTAGTCAACAACAGAGATGATTTCTATCATCGGTGATTCATCGGACAGCTTATTTGCGCTCCTCCTTTAGCGTTAAAAGCAAAACAAGGGAGTTCAACGTTTCAAAAACACGCCAAATACAGCTCACTCAGATCAATTCCATTGCTGGGATGGCCGATGGTATTGCACGTTACAATCTGTCGAACCCCGGAAGCTTGTAGTTCTTCATATGCCTGTTGGGCAAAGATCGCATGAACCCCGATACAGACGGGTGCCTGCGTCCCTGATGAGTTCAAATGCGCTACGGTGCGGATCATCGTTCGGGCAGTTGAAATGATGTCGTCAATCAAAACTGGTGTATATGCTAAATAATCGGCAATTTGTGGTTGAGTCACATTAACATCCCAATCCCCTTGTCGCGTTTTTGCCAAAATAAGATAGGGTGCCGCTGCCGCTTTCGCTACCTCAGCTACCCATTGCTCACTCTCGGTATCTGGTCCGATCAGTATCGGTTTTGTTACTTCCTTTTTGACCCAACTTGCAATTGGGCCGGCGGCATGTAATACTTTTGTTGGAATAGCATAAACTTCATCCAGTTTTGTGATGCGGTGGAGATGAGGATCAACTGTGATAAGTTGGTCTACCACGCTTGACAATAAGCGGGCAAAGTAATGCGAAGTCAAACATTCTCCGGGTTGAAAAATCTTGTCTTGGCGTAAATAGGCCAGGTAAGGTGCCAACAGGACGACTTCCAAAGCACCCTGATCTTTAGCAGCCTGAGCAGTAAAACAAAGGGGCAAAAACTTATCATCTGGTCGATCAAGCGTAGCAACCAGGACGATTTTATATCCGGCAACCTCAGTCAGTAAGCGCACATAAGTTTCTCCGTCCGGAAAGGACCGAAGCTGAAGATGCCCCAGTTTCGCCGAATTTTTTATTGCAAGTTTTGCTGCCAGGATTTCATTACCGGGAAGGGCGAAAAAAATGGTTTTCATGACACACCAATTTTAAAAATATTTTTCTGTTCAGCCAGGTAACTATGGGTATAACTAAGCTCTCCGTTCCTACCTTAGCATGTAGGCGAAGGCCGGCCCCCGGGTCAGAGGGAGCACCACACAGTTTTGCGACCTGAGCTAAGCGGCGATTATCTATCTCTGTGATAAACCCGGAATGATCCGCCCTGATGACCTCTTGGATCGGCGACACCTGGGGCTCAGTAAATCCACCCTGGGCCTTGCAGATCGCCATAAATTTATCGTATGCTTTTCCAGATGTTAATATCTTGTTAGCCATTTGTTGTCCTTCTCCTGGTTTTGCCTTCCCTGCTAACTCCAGGATCGCTCCGGCCAGCATAACAGACCGCGACCTCAGATCATGCGGGGCCTCTTTCCCATTTCGCAAAACAGCTAATACGTCCAGCGCTTCGAGGGCTGGGCCAATTCCCATTCCGACTGGCTGGCTACCATCCGTAATTAACACTTTGACTTCCAATCCGATCACGTGCCCTACTACGGTAAAATAATACTTAAGCTTTTCTGCATCTATCTCAGACCGGACTTTGGCCGTTTTTCCAACAGGAATATCAATAACCACATAGTTCGATCCCGCAGCTGCTTTTTTAGACAGCACCGAAGCAATCATTTGGCCTTCACTATCAACGTCCAGGGTGCGTTCAATTTTTATCAATAGATCATCAGCCGGGCTTAGCTCTACCGCACCTCCCCAAACAAGACAAGCTCCTGCTTTTTTTATCACCCGTTGAATTTGGCTTAAAGATAAATTTACCGGACACATCGTCTCCATGGTATCCGCAGTCCCTGCAGGTGAGGTAATGGCACGTGAGGAGGTTTTGGGGATCAGGAGCCCCGCAACAGCAACGATCGGGACGACAATAGGGGTAGTCCGGTTTCCGGGAAGTCCGCCAACACAGTGTTTATCAACGACAATTTTCTCTTGCCAGGTGAGTCGTTGGCCTACCTCTACCATGGCTTTGGTCAAGCTTGAAATTTCGTAGATATCCAGGCTGTCCCCAGAACATGCCGTAATAAAAGCAGACAATTGTACGCTAGAATATCTCCCATTTGCAATATCTGAAATAATGGTTAACATCTCCTGATCATTGAGCTGATGGCCGTACATCTTGGCGCGAACTAAGCTCATGGAGGCTACCGGCTGGAGGTGGACAAAAGAAATGAGGTCGCCTTCTTTAGCGGCCAGGGCTTTCCAGGCACTTTCGGAAAGGCTGGCTTCACCGGAAAGCAGGAGATTTCCACGCAGCACATTTAAGGTAGCAATGATCGTTTTCCCATTAACAGAGACCTGGACCCGGGTTAAAGCTTCGTACCCCTCAGAGAGCACAATGTGACAATCGGCTTTCATGTACACGACGTACTCCCACTGGGTGTCAATACCCAACCGCACCAGAGAGAGGCTGTTTCCCGGTTCTTTATTTTGCATACTATTTTTATCCACAACTAATCAAAAAAATCTTCCCAGGTCAGATCCCAACCCCAGTCATCATCCGCATCCCGCATCAACTCCCGGTTAAAAATCTCTTGGGAAGTTAGTACCTGATACATAAAACTAAGTGCATCATAGGCGGATAAAATACCTTGTAATTCACCATCATCCTGAATGATAATCGCCCGAATTTTATTTTGTAAAAAGATCTCAATGGCTTCCCCTAATTCATTATGCATGGATAAGGTGATAGGGTTGGAAGACATAATATCTTTTGCATGAATTTCCATCACCGACCCTTGTTGGTCTTCTGTGGCTGCAGACATAATTTGATAGGCGACCTTGGAAAAATCTTCACGACTGATTATTCCGAGTACCTTGTTTTTAGCATCTGCTACCGGCAAATGGTGAAAATCGTGCTGCTTGAATAGCTCACCGATTTCTTTTAACGCAGTATTCGGTGTAATACTTACCACCTGCGTGGTCATGACCTTTTTAATGGGAACATCTAGTGACATAAGAGATGATTTTAGCTAAATGATGAGACAACATGACAGAAAGGAACTGCCCTATTAAAAAGACACTAAAAAGCGATAAAGTCACGCTTTAGAGATCTAAAACTTTTAACAACTCCATTTATAAAAATAAACCTCTATTAAATACTGCTTTGGTGGCAAGTAATTCTACGGGAAAAGAATGCTATTAAAAAGGATACCCGATGGCGAGGTGCCACACTAAGTTATCCTGCCGCCATTGAGTACTGCTAAAATCCCAATCTTTCACCGTCCACTGAAAGCCATTGCCCGCAATAGGTTGGCGGATAGGCCAGGCGACATCTAAACGAATCACAAAGTAGGAAAGGTCAATGCGGAAACCAAGTCCGGTACCCACTGCAATTTCCTGGGTGAAATCAGAAAAATTAAATTGTCCTTCATTATTTTCTCCGATCGTTTCGTCGAGAAGCCAGATGTTCCCCGCGTCTACGAAAACTGCCCCTTCGAAGTAGGTTGCAAAATCAAAGCGATATTCCGTATTTAGTTCCAGCTTGAGGTCACCGGTTTGGTCAAAGAAATTACTGTTGGTTGCATTCGTATTCACGTAGGAACCCGGGCCAAGCTGCCGCAGCCGAAATGCCCGAATACTATTCGCACCTCCAACAAAGAACTGCCGGGCATACGGGATAGTGCTAGAATTACCATAAGGAATTGCGACGCCCGCGTTCACCCGAAACACCCAGGATTGTTGTTTTGACCACTGATAGTAATAACGAAAATCTAAATTTGTGCGAAAAAACTGGCTGAATGGTACACCCAAAATTTTCGTTGCTTCCTGCCCACCACTAAAACCTGTTAAACCATAGAGCAGGTTACCTGCCAACTCAACTTCTGCTATTCCGAAATAATGAGGTCTTGGTTTGTCGCCCAGATAGGAGCTGTATTCCATCCGGTATTTACCGCTCCAAATCAGTATATCCTCAAAACTAGCCGCTAAACGTGGGTTATCCTCCAACTCTGTTTTAAAGGATTCGGTGAGTTGAAAAGCGGTAATTTGGGAGATAGAAATTGGTGATACCTGATGCCATAAATTAGGACTACTGCGCCAGTCATATCGCATACTTAGATCAACAGAATTAACGGAAAAGAAGCCTTCCCGCTGCTGAAATTTATTGCTTAAGCTAAACTGAGTACGGGCAACGTAGCGCCGGTAAGGCCCGGGTTCGAAAAAAGGGATTAATAAGAAAGGGAGTGAAATGGATGCTCCTCCCGAAAGCTCCAGGGTATTAATGAACGCAGCAGATGTATCCCCTAACTGCGTTTCCAAACCGGCGCTTAGTGATAAATCTAGTTTTTCAGCGCCACCGAAAATATTGGAATGACTGTAAGTGCCACTGACTGAAGTTCCAAGAAAGTTACCCGTCCGTGTATTTGCATCCACGTCAAACCGAACACGTTGGGTAAGCCTGGGGGTCAGTTGATAAACAATGTCAAGTCGATGATTGGTATCAAGCGGGTCGATATCATAGTCTACATTAACAAATTTGAAAACGCCAATGTCTTGAAGATAAGCCAGATCACTAGCTACCTTTCGACCATCATAGTACTCCGGTGCTGCATCGTGGATAAAACGCCGCAGGGCCTTAGGTTTTAAAAATTCATACGTTTGTATAATGTTTAAACCTTGGTAATGAATTGTATCCAACTTGAGACTATCCTGATTGGACATTAAGGTATAGGTAGGTTGCACTTCTATATTTCCATGTCGGTACCGTGATAAATTTTGCGTTTTATTTTCGCGCCATTGTAAGTAGATATTTGCTTTCTTTTCACCAATTGTCGTATCCACATAATAGTATACATCGCTCGGACTAATTTTAAAATATCCATTTTGCCGGGCTAAATCAGCCAGTCGTTGTCGCTCTAACTTCAAGGCTTCCGCCTGATAAGGTTTATTGTTTTTAATAAAAGTTTTCCCTTTGTTTTCCAACACCAGCGAGTCCAAAAAATTACGGGGAGGCTGAGTAAATAAAACCGAATCAACTTTGGTTTGTGCCGGAAGTAAAACATTGTAAACTGCATTCACTTTACGGCGATTCACCACAGTATCCCAGGAGACGGAAGCACCAAAATAACCTTCATCCTGCAGGTACTTTTCCATGACTAAATAAGTCCGTGAGACCGGAGCATCCCGGTAAATCACCGGAGGTTCCCCAAGTTTGGTTCCGATCCAGTGGCCCAATCCTTTATCCTTATTTTTGGGTTTAAAAAAATTATACAATCGCAGTTTGAATTTCTGATTTGGTTTTGGTCGGGCGAGTTCTAATAATTCGGTTTGAATTCTTTTTTTGCTACTGACTTTACCCGTCGTATTGATCTTAACTTTGGCACCAACATATAGTTGTTCTCCTGGCTCCAGATTTTTAGTTAATGAACAGGATTGAAAGCAAAAAACTAAAAGCAGGCAGTACAGGGCACTTGATGATCTGAAGCCAGGATCAAACTGCCGGATCTTTCCAAGACCACAGTAAGTAAAACCTGTAGACGGTTGTAGATTCCTGAGTTGAGCTAATATATTTTTAAATAAAGAAAACATTTATCCGTAGTACTTAGTTTGCTTTTATAATTATTATTTACTCCTCTTCCGCTGTCTCTTTCCTTTAAAAGATTTTTGCAGAGAAAAACCCGCACCTGACCGAACCACATTGCTTTGGTTCAACGCATCAAAATCACTCCGGCGATAGACCCGAAGTTGGTAATTGCCGGAAGGGGTCAATGCGTACTCCAAGGCAAAGTCACCTGCGAAATTTGTGGCAACACCCTGGTTAGTGGTAGTTTCTCCACCAACATTTAAATTACCTCCAACGGAAACCTTTAGGCGATCATTGAACAATCTTTTAGACAAGCCCAATTCCAGCTCGGTCACCAATTCACTGTTACCCGTCGCACCGGCCTGGTAAGCATCAACACCAATGTTCACACTGACGCCTTTTAGATATTGATCAGCTAGTTGGTTTAATTTTCCGGAAACCAATTTACTTACACTGGACCAAACGGCTGACTGCCCGGCAGAGGCAATAGACTGTCCGGCATTTTCTTTTATAAAGCTATTGAACAATAACAGCCCAAAAACTTGGGTATTGAGTTCTGAAGGATTATTTCTCAGCTGGATAAGCCGGTTGCGAGCGGCATCGACCAAACTTCCTTGTGGATTACCTACCAGCTCAATGTCAAAACTAAGTTCCGGATCAGCTAAACCGCCTTTCATCATTAACAAGACCCGTACATCCACCCGTTGAGCACTTGCCCGGATCGCGCCTTCTTCTTCGGTCAACTGGTTAGCCACCAGATCTGATAGCGGAACCCGTGTTTGATAGGCGGCCCGAATATCCAGTCGGGCTTCCAGCGGGTCTCCGGCAAAAGTGATCCTACTATTTTTTAAGAGTTGAAATTCACGTTTGGCCAATTGCTCATAGCTAAAGTTATATTTGCCTTCTTCCACTTCATAAGTTCCATATATGTTGACGTCGCCCGCTTCGTTCATATCCACACTGAGGTTGGCATTCCCACGACAAACCAGTTTATCACCAGTCAAAGGATCTATAATGACCTGAAGTTCTGCGTCGTCAGTTAAAGTTAGATCCAACGACAGATCAACACCAACCGTATTAAGTGTATATGCCTTGACACCATTGGTATCCCGCCCCAAACTATCAAACTGTGGTCGGCCAAAGATGATATAATCCTCGGTGGCAATACTTTGCTCATCGGACAATGGCACGACAAAAAACTGAGTGTTTGGAGAAGTTGTAGCATTCACGCGAAATTTCGGAGATTCAGCTGTTCCTCCGATATCGACCGTTGCGTCTAACAATAATTTTCCATAAAAAAGATCATTGTCTTTTTCTGTTGTATTAAAGAATTGAAAGTTTTTAGCATTAAAATCCAGGTCTAATTGAATATCCTGAAAATAATTATGATGAATCTGACCACTGAGGTCAGCGGGATTACCCAGCTCATCTTTGAGATCCCATTTATTCAGGCGAATAGACTTTTCTGTCAGCGTCATTTCTCCGCTTTGGATCGAGTAACGAGCTCCGGTAAAATCAGCTTGTGTGCTGGCTTCCTGGATCTTAAGCTTGCCTTGCAAGGCGGGTTTATCGGGAGTTCCTTTGAGTTGAAACTGCCCGGTTAATCCCCCATTGCTATCCTTGATCAGGCCGATAAGGAAGGGATCAAGCGAACGCATACTGAGAAAGCCGATATCACCCTGCAGGTCAAATCGTCGATCGCTAATAGCGTAATCCCCCCGAACGGAAAGGTCATTTTTTTCACCTTTTAAGCCAACATTCACCTGGATTATATCTGCACCCGCCATCTGCTTCGCTTCTAAATTTAAATTACCGAGCAGCATACTATCTACTGTCCAGTCTTTTAATTCGAGTTGAGCGGTATAATTCAGATTCGTTTGCAGGTCATTTAGCTGGGCTTGTCCATCAATAATTCCGGTCATATAATTATCCGGTAAATCCAAGAGCGGCGCAAGGGTTTGCAAAAGAAATTGTTGAAATTGAATAGTGATTTGTTCCTGGCCATTCAGTTGTTCACTATCGCCACTAATTAACAATGCTTGTCCGTTTTGCTTAAAATTCAGTGATTGTATGGCATAATCGCCATCATACTGGTAGCTCACTTCATTGTCTTCATTTATCTGCCATTTCTGGCCGTTAAAGATTGGATCCGTTGCCAGGTGTAATTGCAAGGTGCGGTTTGCGGAATTCAATCGAGCTCCAATCCGCCAGATGGTAGAATCCTGATCAATTTTAGAGGAAAGTAATTGCGTTTCTATTTTCTGATCTTTTAAATTCAGATTAACCTGGGGTCGAGGCACCTCAGTATTTTGACCAACTAATAATTTTCGTGCCTTAAGGTTTGTATTTAGTGCTACATCCGTAGCAAGAGAAGTCAGTAATAAACTGTCCATGACATAGTCTCCATAGTGGATCAATGGCGACCAGGCATTCATTTCCCATTTCTGAATACTGGGTTCAAAATCCAGGGAAAGGTGAAACGTATCGAGTTCTTTTAATTCCGGCAGTAGCCAGTTGGTGAGCGCAGATGGATCAGAAAGTGCTAATTCAAGGTTTACCTGTGTGGAAGGCGTAGGCGGAAGCAGTTTTTCGGCCACAATTCCCTGCCCTGCTGTGTCCGGTGGAAACAACCATTGACTCACTGGAAAATACTGATCCATCCATTCACCGATTTCTCGGGGTAAAGCGCTGATTCGATAATCTCCCGATAGTTTTGCTTGTAGGAAATCAGCATTCAGGTCCAGTATTCGGATATCATTTTTTTCTTCGTAACTTGTTAACACGATACTATCGGCCCGATAATATTTCAGAGAATCAGAAATGGCGAGATCCTGAACCTTTATCAACCCTTTCCAATCATCCAGCAACAGGGCATCCGTGTTGGCAGTAATATTTGCCCGAATACCCAATGGCGTGGGATACAAGTTAAGCCGATGCAAATTTACGGTATCCAACTGCAGGGTAAAATCCACGCCTGCCAGCGAATCGGTAAGCGGGATTTTTCCGGAAAAATCAAAAGTTAAATGTTGATCATCTATGCTTGCTTCGCCATAAAAAACCCCTTCTTTCAAACGACCATCTAACAAAATACTATCGTACTGATAATTTTCATAAGTAAACCGGGTGATGCTTCCGTCCAAGGTCGTATTCATTTCCTGAGGACTTAATCCGCTGCCGTTTACATCAGCAGCCAGGGTAAATTTACCCAGCAGGGAATCTTGTAATAACTGGCCTAAATCAAAGTCAGTCATACTTATTTTCCCTTGATAGGTAGCATCCGTATAAGTCTTATTAAAATCAGCAGTAAGCTGAGTGGTAAGATTGCCGATGGCAGTAGTAAACTTCAGGTCGGTAACAAAATCATAGATGCTACCTTCATAAGTGCCTGAGCTGCGAACGGTGCCTAATCTTGTCAACAAAGCGGGTAAGGTATCCGGAACGAATCCATTCCAGTCTGCAGTTGTGGTGATAAAGGTATCCAATTGAAATTTAAAAATAGTCTGCTCAATGTCGGGTAAGCCAAGCGCTTGAATTTTCCCGTGGAGTTCCGGGCCATTCGCGGTGTACAGATCAATAGGTGATGCAATAATACTATCCAGCCGGCCGCGGATCTTAGTTTGTAATTGAATATTTTTCCAAGGCTGTAATCCTTTCGGGAGGCTGTTTGCCGGGAGCAGTGGCTGTAGACCAGCGTAAGAAGTTTTTAGTTCTTTAACGTCCAGGTTAAAGCGGAGTTGGTTGATATCGGGCAATCCCTGAATCCGTCCGCTGAGTAAGAGTTGAATGGCCTGTGACTGTTTCAAATCCAGGTTTTGAATTGTTGCATCAGCCCGGCTGCCTTGCCACTTACCCGAGAGCAAAAAAGGCTGATTTATTTTTTCAGGTAAAACTTGCCCAACAAACGGTCGAATATCTTTAGGGTCAATTTTCAGATTTTTTAAATCGGCATCGATCACCACTTTATTGACAAAATCACCCAAATCAGAAAACTGTTGGTAACGCAGATGAGTTTCGTGCTCAATTTGCGAGTAAGGGGTTTCGAGGTAAAAATCCGTAAGTGAGAGTTGTTGTTGATCAAGAAGAAGTATAGTTTTAAATTCACTGAGTTGAATACCCGGAACAGCTTTAGCACGAAGCTGATCAATGTTTGCTTTGATCTTCTTTTCGTCAAAAACAAGCTCCTCTATTGCTACTTTTTCCAAAGAGACATCAATATATTCCGGATCAAAAACAAGTGGCGGGGTGGAAGCACCAAATGGTCGATATTTCACTTGGGTAGTACGCCAATCAATCGTTTTCGCGCTGATCGACCAGCCAGGGTCCGGAAAACTGATAGCTGAAGGGGTTTTCATGGCTAGTGAATCTTTCTTCGGAATAGCATAACGAATATCTACCAAACTGTTATCCAGCTGTAATTGATCCATAACAATTACCTGGTTGAGAAGCGAAAAGTCATCTATACTGGTCTTCAGTTCTCCGATATGGGCAAACAAAGAAAGCGGGCTTGGCTCATCCCGGTAAGTAAAATTGATATTAAGTAAATGAATGTCAGACAGGTCGATTTCCCAGGGAGCAGCGGCAGTTGTATCGGCCGTCGGCGTGGAACTGGTAAAAGCCTGGATGAAATGATTGAAATTAAAAATTTTGGAGCTGTCCCGGATAATAAAGACGGTAGCATCCTTTATTTTAGCGTTGCTAATAATTAGCTCTTGCGACAATAAGGCCCAGGGGTTGAAGCCAACTTCCAAGCGCCCAATGGCCGCCAGGGTATCCGCCTGATTATCTTCCACGTAGACATCCTCGAGTAAAAGTTTGTTTAAACCGCTCCAGCGGAAATGGCCGACAGAGAAATCAGCACCAATTTTTTCTTTGAGCCAAGAAGTGGTTTTCTTTAAGGCAAAAGACTGAACTGAGGGTATTTGAGTAAGCAAAACGACCAGCCCTACTAACAGGAGTAGTGCCAGAAGGGCTCTCTTTAGCCATCGCTTTACAGTCTGTTTCCGATCAGTAGTCTGGATGGAGTTTGATTTAAAAAACTGGTTGCATCCCTAGAGAGAAGCAACCAGTTGCAGGTTATAAAAAACGGATATTACTAAAGATATCAATATCGATAGACCGCGTTAATATTGGCTGTAGGCTGAGGTAATTCATCACGAGATACATTGTAGATTTTGGCTCCGGAGCTGAAAGCTTGTTTGGTCGCAAAATCCAGCAAACATATATCATCAGGTTGACGAGTTTTAGAAATTATGGTCAAATGTGCTTTAGGATCATATTTACCCCAAGCGTGTTCATTGTTATTTATGAAAAGGGTGTCGATCCGTCCTTCGACTGCAGATTTGACGACATCATTTAACCAGGAAGATGCTTTTCCTTCGGCCATATAGCCATCAAAGTTAGCGATCTTTTCTCTTTTATTCGCATTAAAAGTATCGCCCATCACGGCCATTGCTTTCTCATGCAACAATAACACATCAGTATCATCAAAATTACCAGAGATATGGTTATCTATGAGGTGTTGATAGGTATTAGCCTGTTTAAAAATAGGGAACAGGTAATCTACACAGCCTACTAATAATGGCATTTTGTTATCGCGATAAATTTCCTGTAAGCCATCATTGACCATTCGGAAAAACTCCCGAATGCGCACTTCGTCCATTTCTTTGCCACCTCCCTGACCATGAAAGATAGCCCCAGCACCCTGCGTACCAGATTCATGATGTTGCAGCGATTTTTCGGCTTCTACAAATTCCATCATCACATCCATACTGGCCGGCACAAGATCAGCGATATGAACGGGCGTAATGCTATAGGGTCCCGCTTCAAATAAGTTCACCTGATTTTGTGAAAGGGTCAGAATCATAAATTTTTGCTGAGCACTGACCATTGGCAAGATCGGGCGGAGATAAAAGTGATCATGTACCAGGGTGAAGTTCTCAAAAGGTACCGGCAATTGGTGAAAACTAAAGTGGTCTTTAGTGATAAAAACCGCCAGGCCATCGGATTGCTTCAGCCAAAATTCATTATTATCAATGTAGCTTTTGGCCTCACTTAAGAATTGTTTAACCTCCCGCTCATTTAAGCCGCGGTCATGGAGTTGGACCTCTACATCTGCCAAGGCATTTTTATAGCGAATGCGGTCTTCCTGGGCATGACCAGTGCGATGAGTAGGAATATAGATAGATACACAATTATCTTCAGAAGTTTCTAATAATTGGTTGATGATTTTTTCGTCAAGCATAAGTAAAGATTTCAAGATTAAAACAAAAAGAATAAAATTCGGGTCGTTATAATCCTGGCTTAAGCGTTGACTTCTTTCAAAGAATCAATTAGTAAATTAGCGGCTTTGATATTATTTTCTATGGCGTTGATATGTCTGGTAATCATTTCATACTGCTCTGATTTCAGTACGACTTCGCGCAATACTTCACGATAGTCTTCCAGGGCTTTTTCTTCGCCACGGACACACTCTTCGAGCACCATAACATTATCGTTGGAAACGATACCATTTTTAAAGTCGATCCAGAATCGGTGTAAATCAGCGACCAGGCTGGTTGAGGTTTCAGGATCACCTCCCATGGCAATAACCTGGTGACCTAATTCGGCAGCGAACTGTTCGCGTTGCTCAGCCTGGTCAAAAAGGAATTTACGCAGAGGGCCATAGGAAGCAGCGTTGCCAGCCTCGAGAAAGCCATTCTTTGCATCGTAAGTACGTTCTAATAGGTGATTAAATTTATCGATTAATTTTTCATTATTTTCCATTGGACAATGATTTTAAATAGGTGAATAAAAATAGTGATTGATAGAGAAGGGAGAGAAAAAGTTAAGAGGAAAGTGGGCCTATTAACAGGCCCACTTCCTAATTCGGTAGGTAGTACCTACATCGAATCAATCCAATCTTTGATTTCTTGTTTAGTCTTTCCAGTTTTTTTCTGAATCCGACCAAGCAATTGATCTTCTTTTCCTTCCTCATAGAGCAAATCGTCATCAGTTAATTCGGCATATTCTTCTTTGAGTTTACCTTTAACTTGATTCCAATTCCCTTTGAGGGTATCTGATAAAGCACTCATGATTTTAATGTTTTATTTGGGTTAAAAAATAGTAGGTTTAAGAACAGGCACATCAAATTGCACCTATATTGTTAGTTCCAAATTAGGACTCACCACCATAATTTTCTTTCCAGCTTTTTTTAACGTCATCCATGAATTTCCGTGTATCGCGGTTAAATTCTTTCCAATCTCTCTCTACATCGTCACCAAATTCTTCCAGACGATTATCGATGCGATTGGCAGTGGCGCGTAATTCTTTCAAGCGAGCATCAGCTTCTGCTTTTGCTTCGGCAGTAGAGGTTTGAATTTTTGCCTCTAGTTCTTCAATTTCTTTGTTCACATTGGCTTGCATTTCTTTTAGGTCTGCCTGAATTTCTTCCGTTTCGGCTTCCATTGCATCACCAATGTCTTCCATTGCTTCTTTTGTTTCTTCTTTCGCCTCATGAGATTCTGGCGTATCTCCACAGGAGAACAAAACAAAAGAAAGACAAAATGTCAATACGGCTAATTTTAAAGTTTGATAGGTCATTGTTTTTAATTTTAATTTAGTTTGTAATAAAAATAAAAAGGTTTTATAATAGAAAGGATTAGCACGGCATATGTTCGATCACATAATAATAAAATTTAAAATTTTCGCAATTTCGCCACTAACTCCTTTTCAGGGTTATTGAATGAAAAAGCCATTTCTTCAAACCGAGGTTTGCGAAGTTTCGATTTTGGTTTTTTACTCATGGCAAAGGGCTCTTTTGGTAAACCGAGAAAGTTTTTATCCATTTT
>CBDUIU010000017.1:0-15497 GCA_965367335.1 uncultured Saprospiraceae bacterium | reverse complement strand
TTTACGGTCGAAGAAAAAAACACTTTTTTCGAATATGCTTTCGAGCACTCTGACTACCGAAACTTCCCGGAGGAGTTTAAGCAATGGGTATTTCAAAATGACAAACATTCTCTCACTTTCGCCTGGTCTAAAAACTCTGCAATCCTGATCCCTTCCCATACTGGCGTAATGCCAACGGCCGAGGAAGCAGAAATTTTAAAACGATTCGCCAAGGTTTTCGAACAGGCCTATGTCCGTTTTATGGATTTGCAAAAAGCTGAAAAACAGGCCAATGAGGCGCTGAAGCAAGCCGCCCTGGACCGGGTACGCGGAGAAATCGCCAGCATGCGGAGTACCGAAGACCTCAATCGCATTACCCCGGTCATCTGGCGGGAATTGATCGCCCTCGATGTACCTTTTATCCGCTGCGGTGTTTTTATCGTCAATGAAGAAGCGGAAGTCGTTGAAGTATACCTGACTACGCCAGAAGGGACAGCACTGGGGGTGCTCAACTTACCCTTTGATATCAATTCCCAGGCTACCAATACGGTGAAATACTGGAGAGAGAAAAAGGTCTATCGCGAACACTGGGATGCTCAGGCCTTTATCGATTGGACACAATCCATGATTGACTTAGGACAGGTGAAAGGATTTGCGGACTACCAGGGTTCCAGCAAAATACCAGATGAACTACATTTACACTTCATTCCTTTCAAGCAGGGAATGCTCTACGTCGGCGATGTCAATTTACTCTCAGAGGAAAAGACCGAAATGGTAAAAACCCTGGCGGAAGCTTTCTCAATTGCTTACGCCCGTTACGAGGACTTTGTCCGGCTGGAGCAAGCTAAATCAGAGGTCGAAGTAACCTTAGAAGAATTAAAATCCACCCAGGCCCAACTCATCCAATCCGAGAAAATGGCTTCCCTGGGTGAACTTACCGCCGGCATCGCACATGAGATCCAAAACCCCTTAAACTTCGTCAATAATTTCTCTGAGGTCTCTGACGAAATCTTAGATGAAATGATCGAAGAGATCGAAAAAGGCGACCTGGAAGAAGCCAAAGCCATTGCAAACGATATCAAACAAAATCTCCAAAAAATAAACCACCATGGCAAACGGGCCGACGCCATTGTAAAAGGAATGTTACAACATAGCCGAAAAAGCACCGGTGAGAAAGCGCCAACGGATATCAACTTACTGGCCGATGAATATTTGCGCCTGGCTTATCACGGGCTTAGGGCAAAGGATAAAACGTTTAATGCCGCATTCGAAACGGACTTCGATCCTGATCTCCCTATGATAAAAGTGATTCCTCAGGATATCGGCCGCGTACTCCTTAACCTGATCAACAATGCTTTTCAGGCCGTCCAGGAAAGACATAAATCCGCAGCGGACCACTATGCACCAAAAGTATCCGTCCAGACATTGAGGGCTTCCGATTTAAAACCAGGCAGTGAAGGGATACTGATAAAAATACAAGATAACGGTCCGGGTATCCCCGACCACATCAAGGATAAAATTTTTCAACCCTTCTTCACCACCAAGCCGACCGGACAGGGGACGGGCTTGGGCTTATCGCTGAGTTATGATATTATCAAAGCACATGGAGGAGCGCTGGAGATAGCTACCGAAGAAGGAGCAGGGACTACATTTACCATTGTTATTCCAAAAAATAAATGAAACGATTTCTAATCATATTATTTTCTCTTTGGACTGCAAGCTTCGCGCTTGCTCAGGACAACCTGGCGCTGCTTTCAACCGTGCAATTTGAAACCCACCAGCGATTGTTCCTCGCTCCCCTGGACGGATGGTTGTTTCATGCCGGTAATAATCCTGAGTGGGCGAATCCGGGCATAGACCTTACGAATTGGAAAAAACTGAAGCCTACCGAGTTAAGTGCAAAGATGGAAGATGAAAGCGGAAGAGTTGAAGGATGGTTTCGCTTAAAGATCAAACTGGATGATTCTTTCGAAGGAATTCCATTATCCATCAGCAGAAATCTTTGGGCGGCAACGGATGTTTACATTGATGGAAGATTAATCCACGCTTTTGGGAATACTGGAAATCCTTACGAAGCTTATAACCCGATCCTCAAATATCCGGTCGATATTCATTTGGCTACGGGACAGGAGTATTTATTTGCGATTCATTTTGTGGATTACGAAACTACTTTTACCCAACGAGAAATCCGGCTCAAGCCCGCTAATCTAAAAAGTCTGATTAACTTGACCGGACCGGAATATATTTCAAGAGTAAGCAATGAATACAAACAGACCCATATTTTTGGAACGCTTTGTATCGGCATTTCATTTTTATTGTTTTTCCTGTTTTGGTTACTCGTCTACCTAAACCCCAATGAAAAAATATTTTGGTTAATCGCTTCGCTCACCTCTTTGGTCTTATTATCTGCCTTCGGTTTGTTCTACAACACCTTTTATGAAATATCTTATGATGCGGAAAAATGGAGATTTCTTTTAACGGTTAGCTTACAGCCGGTTATTTCCATCTTTGCACTGATCATACTGGAATGGATATTAACGAACAAAATCACCTGGATTCCTTTTGCCTTAATGATTTTAGTATCGGTTACCAGTACAATCGCCCATTTGTTTTCCATCTCTCTGCCTTTTGGCATTTCATTTACAGCGATGCTGGTCTACTTCGGTTATCTGCTATACACTAATCGTAAAACGATCAAAGGCGCACAATGGGCGGTCGTGGCCGCTTTAGTACTTCCGTTAATAGGAGTGACTATATATATAAACCTGCATAAGTATTCACTGGACTTATACAATGAATATGAAAAGCCAATGATTTCGTTGACGGTACTAATGACACCATTGCTTTTGCTGGTTTACATTTCCGTAAGGTTCAAAGAAATATTAGCAGCCATCAGGGAGGAATCAAAAAAAGTATTACGGGTGACAGAAGAAAAAAAGGAACTGCTTGCCAAACAAACGGTGATCTTAGAGCAACAGGTCAAAGAGCGAACAGCGGAATTGAAAACTTCCTTAGAAAATTTAAAATCTACGCAAGCCCAACTCATCCAATCCGAGAAAATGGCTTCCCTGGGTGAACTGACCGCCGGCATTGCCCATGAGATCCAAAACCCCTTGAACTTTGTCAACAACTTTTCTGAAGTAAGTAATGAGCTTATAGATGAAATGAACGAAGAAATTGCAAACGGAGATCTGGAAGAAGCCAAGGCGATTGCAACTGATATCAAACAAAACCTCGAAAAAATAAATCACCATGGCAAACGGGCTGACGCCATTGTAAAAGGAATGTTACAACATAGCCGAAAAAGCTCTGGTGAGAAAGCGCCAACAGATATCAACCAACTGGCCGATGAATATCTGCGCCTGGCTTATCACGGGCTTAGGGCAAAGGATAAAATGTTTAACGCTACCTTAGATACAGATTTTGATCCGACCCTGGAAAAAGTAATGGTGATTCCTCAGGACATTGGCAGAGTCGTTTTAAACCTGGTCACTAATGCATTTTACGCAGTTCAGGAAAAACAAAAGCATAAGAATAATCCAGATAGCTTTCGAGACTACCAACCTACGGTTTCGGTAAGCACAAAAAAACTTTCAGATAAAATCCTGATTGCTGTCAAAGATAATGGCAACGGAATTCCACAGAAGGAATTAGATAAAATTTTTCAACCTTTTTTTACGACCAAACCAACCGGACAAGGAACCGGTTTAGGGTTGAGTTTGAGTTATGATATTGTAAAAGCACATGGTGGTGAGTTAAAGGTGGAAACGAAAGTAGGGGAAGGTTCAACATTTATTATTCAACTGCCCGTATAAATATAGTAGTAATGCATGAAGTAAAAGAAAAATTACTTAACGATACCTACCAGAAGTGTATGGATGTGGCACTAAGATCAATTCATCCTATAAATATTCTTGACGAGGTTGTTGCTAAAGATATTATGGGATTTGGTACTACCGAAAATGAAAAAATATTTTCTGTATCAGATTTCCGCAATTTAATAAAGACGCAAAGAGAACAAGGCGAGGGTATTCAAATTGTATGGAATATACTTCCTTTACATCGTCAGTTATCAGCAGATGGCAATTTTGCCGTATTTGCCGATGATATATACGCAACCTTTAGCGTTAACGACGAAACCACTAGAATAGATTTGCGTTTGACTGTTATTTTTGAATTTCAGGATAACAAATGGTTGATGGTGCATTTTCATAATTCAAAGCCGGAAAATGTACTCAGTGAAGCGGACACATTCGGAATAGAAGAATGGAAGCAAAAAAATATTGAATTGGAAAAATTAGTGGCCCAAAGAACTTTAGAACTTACGAAGCAAAAAGAAGAATTAGAACATACTTTGCTGGATTTACGTAACACCCAGGCCCAACTTATCCAATCCGAAAAAATGGCAAGCCTTGGTGAACTCACAGCCGGCATTGCACATGAAATTCAAAACCCCTTAAACTTCGTCAATAATTTCTCGGAAGTAAGCAGCGAGTTGCTGGACGAAATGAATGAAGAAATTGAAAAAGGCGAACTGGAAGAGGTGAAAGCCATCGCTCACGATATCAAACTAAATCTCGAAAAAATAAACCACCACGGTAATCGTGCGGATGCTATTGTAAAAGGAATGTTACAACACAGTAGAAAAAGTACCGCAGACAAAACGCCGACCGATATCAACAAACTCGCCGACGAATATTTGCGATTGGCTTATCACGGACTACGAGCAAAAGACAAATTTTTTAATGCCACCTTACATACGGATTTTGATTCGACGCTGAAAGATGTATTAGTCATTCCTCAGGAGATCGGCAGAGTCATATTGAACTTAATTACCAACGCCTTTTATGCCGTGCAAGAAAAGAAAAAAAGCAATCCCGATAACGATCGAGAGGACTACCAACCTACGGTAACGATCAGCACAAAAAAGGTCGCAGATAAAATCATTATTACTGTAAAAGACAATGGCAATGGAATTCCTCAGAAAGTATTAGCTAAAATTTTTCAACCCTTTTTTACGACCAAACCAACCGGACAAGGAACCGGTTTAGGTTTATCTCTTAGCTACGATATCGTAAAAGCACATGGAGGTAAGCTGGAAGTGGAAACGGAAGAAGGTGCCTTTACCATATTTAAAATCATTTTACCCAATTAAAAACTTCTTTAAAATTCAACCCTTATGAAAATATTAGTAGTCGATGACGAAAAAGATGTACAAGACTTGTTTCTCCAACGGTTTAGAAAGGAAATACGCAAAGGAGAACTCAATTTTGTATTTGCATTTTCCGGTGAAGAAGCATTGAATAAGCTTAGTGCTATGGAGCAGGAGGCTATATTGATTCTGAGCGATATCAATATGCCGGGCATGAGTGGATTAGATCTACTGGAACAAATCAAGAAAACTTATGTAACACCGCCGCCCATCGTGATGATGGTCACCGCCTATGGGGACGAAGAAAATTATAATACTGCCAAACGCTTGGGTGCCGATGATTTTCTGACCAAGCCGTTAGATTTTAAATTATTAAAGAATAAACTAATCCAAAATATATAATGTCAAAAATACTTGTAGTAGACGATGAGGTGGATCTGCAAACCCTCATCAAACAGAAATTCCGAAAGCAGATCAGGGAGCGTAAATATGAATTTTTCTTTGCGGAAAACGGCATACTCGCTCTGGAAAAATTAGCGGAAGAACCCGAAATAGATATCGTGTTAAGTGATATCAATATGCCGGGGATGGATGGCTTGACGCTCCTCACCAAACTGAGCGAGGTGAGCCCCATCATAAAATCCGTCATCGTCTCAGCCTATGGCGATATGGAAAATATTCGCACGGCCATGAACCGGGGTGCTTTCGACTTCATCACTAAACCCATCAACTTCGATGACCTGACCCTGACGATGGAGAAGACTTTGAAGCATGCCAAACATCTCAAAGAAACACTACAAGCCATCAAGGAGAATAATATTTTGAAAATGTACGTGGACGAGAATGTGCTCAACTTCATGGGTAATCAGGAATTCGAAAATACCATCATGAACAATGAGACGATTGAAGCTTCGGTAGCCTTTATTGATATTTGCGGATTTACCGCTATCAGTGAAAATGCGCCGGCAGATGTGGTGGTCAATATGCTCAACTTATATTTTGACGAGATGGTCAAAGAAATCATGGCTCAGGACGGGTATATAGATAAGTTTATTGGAGATGCTATCATGGCGGTTTTTAAAGGCGACTTCCACCTGGATCGGGCGATTGATGCTGCTTTGGCAATCTGCAGCAAGATCAATGAGCTGCCCGCCGTAGGTGACAAACTACAATTCAAACCTAAAGTATCCATCGGCATTCATAGCGGAGAAATGATCTCTGGCAACATTGGATCTGTTAGTCTAAAACGATTGGACTACACAGTGATCGGGGATACCGTCAATACGGCAGCACGTTTGCAAGGCGCCGCCAAGGAGAATCAAATCATTATCAGTGAGCATTGTTATGAACAAGTGAAAGAATCTTTTCAATGCGAAAAGGTCGGAAGCATTACTTTAAAAAACAAGGCCAATCCGGTCACCATTTATCAAGTACTCGCCTAATGGAGCAATCAGAAAAACCACAAGCACACATCCCCAGGGATAGTCACACTGCTGACCTAATTGATCACTACTGGGGAAGTATCAATCACGTCACTGGCTTAATTAGAGCCTCTGAATTAAAAGCGGGGTTGATCCTTTCCTTTTATGGAATACTTTTAAACTTCGTATATCAGGGCGCAGGTTCCTTTTTTAAAATTGTCAACTGTGATGTTTTTATGTACGTGCTCTTAGTGTTATTATTTTGCACTACCGTGGTGTCCATCTTTTTTAGTATCCGTTGTTTCATTCCTAAGATCGAGCAAAGTTACGACAACAACATTTTCTTTTTTGGGGATGTCATCACCAAGTTTGGTACGATTAAGGAATTTGCAAAAACCTTTTATAAGGTAAGTCTGAACGAAGAACAGTTATTTGAGCAGATGGGCGAACAGATCTATATAATCTCAAAAATCGCTGCCTGGAAATTTGATAATGTAAAAAGGTCTATTCGGTTTTTGGCCATTGGTTTGGTGTTGTTATTGGTAACGGTGGTGTATTATGGATTCCTTACGCTAGGTTGAAAAAGCTAATTTAATGATCAAATTCTTTAGAAAAATACGACAACAGTTGCTTCAGGAAAATCGCTTTTCTAAATATTTACTTTATGCCATCGGTGAAATTGTATTGGTAGTTATTGGAATTTTAATTGCCTTGCAGATTAACAATTGGAACGAAAACCGCAAAACGCTGACCAAGGAACAGTCTTATATAATTCGTCTGTTGTCTGAAAACAAAGAAGACCTCAACTCCTTTAATACAATTATTAGTGATTTAGAAAAAGGTAAAGAATCTATTGTTAAAATGTCTACAGCCTTTAACTTAAAAGACACAGATGACACTACACTTATTGCCAGGGTTAATACATTCTTTTTGTACGGCAGCCTATATCCCAATTTTGCTCCTTCCACCTCAACTTACGAAGATCTGGCAAGCACCGGGAATCTCGACATCATTAAAAACATCGATTTACGAGACCGCATCGTAAAACATTATACAAGATGTAATCAGGTTGTTGAAAGGATCAAGACCAATAAACAATGGGGGCTCTCTGTAGATGCGCCATTTCACTACAGCAAAAGTATTATGCAGTTAGAGCCTTCTACTGCATTTCTATATGGCACGCCCAATGATCAACTACTAGCTAATAGATTGAGAAAAGCTAAACAGGAATATATCGATAATGCAGCTGTTCATTACTGGATCAATGAAGACACCATTAACGACCTTGAATTACTCATTCAGGAAAGCAAGCAAATCATTGCTCTGCTGGAACAAGAATTAACCAGCTAAACGAGTCAACGAAGTAAAAGGACAAAAGATTTCCTTTGCTTTTCCATCTCCACTTTTCTTTCCCTCACCCCTCTTCCGGTACCTCCCGATTCACAATCCCCAATTGCCGCTCGATCTCTTGCTCCAGATAATGTGCCTGTGACACGCCCTTGATCGACCGGATCAACCTGACATGCTTTTGACCATCCTTGCCATTAAGGATCATCATTACACTATGCCCACCATCCTGGGGTTTGACGTATACTTGATCAATTTCCTCAATCCGGTACTGCTTGTCTTTACGGAGCTTATTTGGGCGCCAGGCAATGGTTAAATTTTGACGATCTATCGTGAGATAAATTTTATGTTTTGAGCGAAAAAGAATGACATAAATACAATAGAGTGCCCCAATCCAAAAAGCCATGGGGATTGCCATGGGTATCCCGTCTATAAAATGGGCTATGGTAGTCGCAAAGGCAATAAATGGAAAAAAGGAAATACCAAGTATCTCACCTACTGTGATCGGCTGCTGAATAGAAATATCCAGTTCATCCTGAAACTGAAAAAGCTCAATTCCTTCCGGGCGAATCAATTCCTGTCGCACTTTCTTTTTCCCCAACAAAGGCATCACGACATCGCGAAATGAAAACACCGTGTTGCAACTGCCACATTTTGCCAGCTTGTCAGGCAGACATATATCCGCTGCGGGTATTTCATGATTGCATTCAACACAGTGAATTTTAGTAGCCTGTTTTTTCCGTTCCGGAAAAGGGGCCCTTAGGTCAAGTTTATGAGTAGTCTTTTGCTTTTCTTTCACGCGTGTATCTATGTTTCCTTTCGTCAGTTAAGTAATATCTAAACTCATAACAAGGTACTAAAAAATCTAAAATTCCAGTGATAATGGTATCGATGAAGTTGGTATGGCCTTATAGAAGGGAGTAAAAGACCTGATTGCCTTGCTGAAAGACCGATTAGAAAACGAAATTAAAAAACATGAATTGTAGACTTGTGTCGACAAACACCAGCAGATTTGAAACAAAGCAGGCTTAAAATTTCTTATACCTAGGTAGCAGCACTTATTGTCATTGCGTTCAATTTTGCACCTGACCTTTACCATAACCCGGTCACACATTTTAACCACCAACCTCCAAAAAGCATGAAAGAACTTTCTATCCCCGTTAGCCTGACACCATTTGTAAAAGATATTCACCTGCTGGAAAGTGCCGAGCAGGAGAGCCAACACCGGTTTCCTTTTTACGCCGATGGCTTTCCGGGTATCATTTTTTCCGAATCTGCGCAACCGTTCTATCTTCAGCCCCGAAACAAAGTACTCTCTGATTTCTACCTCTACGGACAAACTGTTGAGCCTATTGCGCTGGAAGTAAAAGGCCCTTTTCGTTTGATATTTATCCGACTTTTTCCCTTTACGATCCGGCTATTGTTAAATGTAAATCCCGAAGTATTAATTGACGACTGTTTTGACCTTCTACAAATCAAAAATGTTGATACGCAAGCTACCTTAGACCAACTCAGGTCCATGGAAGATCCTCATGCAACGGTAGAAATTTTAGCTGATTATTTCAACGCTTTACTGAAAAATGCCTCTGTGAACCTGGACCATAGTATCCAACTAGCAACTAACCTTATCCTCAAGTCCGGTGGGACCCTACCTATCAAAGAAGTCCGCTCACGACTCTACGTCGCGGAAAGAACCTTTGAAAGACAGTTCAAAAAAGAGATCGGCGTGACCCCTAAACAATTTGCTAAGATCATCCAGTTCAGTTCCTCGCTGAATCAGATCACGGATGAAGCGTATGTCCGCTTAACAGAAGTCAGCTATAACAATGGTTATGCGGATCAATCTCACTTCATCAGGACCTTTAAGCGCTATACCGGACAGACACCTAAGGAGTTCCAAAAACAAATTTCCTAAAGTAGTCAATGATTTCATTTTGACGGTTTTGTTCAATTTTTCGGATTGAACCTCCCCTATCTTTGTCTTAAATTAAGATAAGATGAAGTATTTAACTGTTCTTTTTTCCATCGTCCTCTATTCTACCCTTTCCGTTATTCAATCCGATGCGGCCGTTAAGGCCCTGTCGGTATTGGAAACCAAATGCAATGTGTGCCATATCAAAAAGAATAAAAGGAAAATCTTTACCCCTTATAACATGGGTCGCTTGGCACCCAAAATCCATCAGCAAGTCTTTGTAAAAAAAAGAATGCCTAAAGGAAAAAACAATAAACTTTCGAAAGAAGAATTGATAATTTTAAAAAACTGGCTGAACGAAATATTACCTGCAAATCATTAATCTAAAATCAAATGAAAATGAATATACTGATCCTCATCCTAACCACATTATCCACCGGACTGATGGCCGGCTTGTTTTACGCTTGGTCGATTTCCGTAACACCAGGTTTGGCCCAGGTAGGCGACGAACATTATCTACAAGCTTTTCAAGCCATGAACCGGGCTATTCTAAACCCTGCATTTTTTATCTGTTTTATGGGGCTGGTCCTCTTGCTGCCATTGCTGGCCAACCAATATTACAGTTCTCCGGTGAGTAGTCAGTTTTGGTTCATCCTGGCAGCTACCCTGCTTTATATGATAGGCATTATGGCAGTCACCTTCTTTGGTAATGTTCCGTTGAATAACACCCTGGAGGCCTTACAAATCGATACCATGACTCCGGCACAAATGACAGCCTTCCGGCTCGGCTTCGAATCCAAATGGAACCAACTCAACTGGATTAGAACCATCTGTTCCGCACTGGCTTTTGTAGCCCTGATACTTGCCTGCTTACAACAGACTGGCAAATAATAGCCTAATTTTCAACAACCTTATTTCATAACAACCTTTTTAAAATAATTAATCATGTCAAAAAGAAATATATTGGTCATCGGAGGAAATGGTAAAACCGGTCGCAGAGTAGTCACCCGCCTAACCGCACTGGGTCACACCGTTCGGATCGGCTCCAGAAGTACAAGCCCTGCCTTTGACTGGAACAAACCGGGCAGCTGGAATAATGCGCTGGTAGGCATGGACACTGTCTATATCACCTACCAACCTGACCTGGCTGTACCCTCCGCCCTACAGGCCATCACTACTTTTACGAAGCTAGCAGCTAACAATGGTATTCGGAAAATGGTTTTATTATCCGGGCGAGGAGAAAAAGAGGCGCAGCGATGTGAGCAAATTGTTAGAAATGCTGGAACAGACTGGGCCATTATCCGAGCCGACTGGTTTAATCAGAATTTTAGCGAAAGCTTTTTTCTGGAACCTATCCAGGCGGGACATGTTGCCCTACCTAATGCGGATGTCAAAATACCCTTTGTCGATGCAGACGACATTGCAGAGGTCGCCGTTGCTGCCCTGCTGAGTGATCAGCATAATGGCCAAACCCACGAATTGACCGGTCCCCGCCTCTTGACCTTCAGAGAAGTCATCGCTGAGATCGCAAAAGCTACTGGCCGGGACATTCAATTTCAAGCCATCTCGCTGGAGGAGTATATCAGTATGCTGCGTAGCCATCAAGTTCCGGAAGATTATCTGTGGTTGATTAACTATTTATTCGTACATGTTTTAGATGGCAGAAATTCCAGTACGACGAATGGTGTGGAAAAAGTATTAGGCAGAAAAGCCAGGGATTTTGCGGAATATGCCAGAGAAGTTGCCGACACCGGGATCTGGGGTCCCGAGGTTAGAGCGTTTGTTTTATAAACACAAGCTTAGAAGTAATGGATCGAACGTAATGGTTACTTCCTTTGTCGCTGCAACCCTGTGTGAGTTGAATAAGGATCACGGCGTCGCAGCGATCACACTGTGATTATTGTGCCTGTTATTTGCCAAAAATGACTTGGACATTTTGCTCTAAATCCTGATAATTTTCAAAAGCACCAAAGTGGAATTTTCTTTTGCCATTTTTCACGATCAAGGTGGCCGGGAGCGCACCAAACCAGGAAGAATCAATTTGATCAGTCCAGGCGGAATAGTTTTGATCTGCCAATAGGACGACCTCAGGTTTTATCTCGTGTTTTTTGATAAAAGATTTTACCCTGGAATCAAGATCCTTTTTCATATCTAAACTCACTAAAAGTATAGTTAATTTTTCTTGCTGATATTGTTGTTCTAAGGCAGCAAAATAGGGCATCTCTTTGATACAAGGTGGACAACTGGTGGCCCAAAAATTAACTACATAGGTCGTATCATTTTGCTGTGCAAACACTGGTGCAAGGCTAGCAAATTTTTCGATGACCACTACTTCATCAGCACGATCCGTCTGTACTGGAACAGACTCGGAATGAGCGGTGCTATCCTTGTTTTCACAAGCCATCAGCGATCCAATTAGGAGCAGGGTCAAAAAAGCTTTATGCATCATTTCTTGTTATGGGTGTCACCCCTTATGTTTTAATTTTATCCCTAGGTTCATCATTTTCTTTGGCTGGCATCTCGTCCCCAGCCCTTGGTGATAATTTATAAATCAAGTAGGCAAAGCCAACTATAAAGTGAAGGACGACGATAAAAATAATGAAGTTAGTCCAACTTGAGGATTCCATATGATTGGGATTTATAAGTAAGTGTTTGGGCAAAAGTAATATCCTTATTTTTCTTCTCCGGTGATCTCCGTCACTGTCAGTAAAACATTTCTTGCATCTCGTTTTTTAATAAAATCAAACCAAAAACCTCCATTCTCCCACAACAACTATGTTATCTGAGTAAAATTCCTTATATTAGACACTGATAAAAAAAGTAAAGCTAAATCTGTCTACACTTTGAAACTGTCCTTTGAGAGGACAAACTCACCCAACCTGCATCCCGCTTATCCCGTGGTTATACGAAACGAAGTGATCTGGATGCAAAAAGTCTGGCCTATACATGGGATAGGACTACTCAACCCTTTGTTTTTGAAACCGATACCTCATGAAAACCACTGAAAATACATCCTCTGCAACTTCCCGATCGGCAAAACCTTTTTTTAATAAAAGCGGTGATGAAGATTTTTTCTCGCCTTCGCAAAAGGAAGCAAAGCCCTTCTTTTCTCCTTCAACAATCCAAGCTAAATTAGCCATCGGTGAACAGGGAGATCAATATGAACAAGAGGCGGATTCAGTAGCGGATAAAGTCGTGCAAAAATTAGAATCACCACAGGCTTCCCCAAAGGATACGGCGATAGTCTCCGGGCAATCGTCATTTGATAGCCCTACCAATAACCATAGCACAAGTTTTACCGGATCCGGCTTACAGCTTCAACAGGTAGCAAACGAAGATCTATCTCCATTAGAAGAGGAGGCCACGCAAGACATGAAGGAGGGCGCCGCTCCTATTTATACGCCTCCACAGGATACGGGGAATCAGGAAGAGCAAAAAGAACAGGCACAACCTTCCATTGGCACTTTCCTGAGCGTGCAAGCATTTCCGGCTGCTGGTATCCAACGCAAAGAAGCCTCCGATTCCATTCCAGCTACTAGCGGAATTGAAAGTAAATTGAGTTCCTCTAACGGGCAGGGCACCTCCCTTCCTGCAGACACGCTCCATTCCATGGAAGGAGCTTTTGGTACGGACTTTAAGGATGTTCGTCTGCATACGGGTCAGGATGCGGTACAAATGAATCAGCAACTGGGCGCTCAAGCTTTCACCCACGGACAAAATATCTACTTCAACAAAGGAAAACTCAATCCTGGAACCAAGGCTGGTAAACATTTGCTGGCACACGAATTAACCCACACGATTCAGCAAAGCGGTGCCGTACAGAAAAAAGAAAATCCCGCTGCTCTTCCTATTAGTAAAATAAACAAGAAAAATATCCAGGCCTTACCGGCGGTGACTGGAATAACGGTCCCCACAGAAATTGGTGTAGGTCGAAGCATCCGAGCAAGTGCAGTGTTAGCACCAGGCACTTCCCGACGCACCCGGTTAACCTGGGCTTTGGTAGGTGCTCCCGCAGGCGTTACAGCGCCAACAACGGGCAGGCGAATCAGGATTCGCGCATCTGATGCTGCGCTGGCGGGAGCCGGGACTAATTTTCAAATCCGCTGTCATGTGACTGGCACTCCGGCAGACACTTTTACCTCGCCTAACATTACCCTTGTAGGCGTTACTGGTGTCACCTTCACGGCCGCTCCTGCTTTTGCCAACCAATTGGTGGCCTGGGGAGCTTCACAGCCATTTCCACCTAACACAGCTGACCCCAACCGTCATGGCGTCACGGGTAATACGGCTGTGGTTAATATTGTCACGACTCCCGCAGGTCGCCCTACGACAACCGCTTTAAGACGCAGAAAAGGAGCTACTGTCGCTGGTAATATTGTTACTCCTGGAAGAAGTACGGGTACCGCTATTGTCCGGGTAACCGATAATGCCACCCGGAGCAGAAGAGACGAAAATTTAGTGATCAATCCGATCCCGCTTAACCTTAGACGTTTTACCGCACAGGTCGCTTCTCCTAGTGGAACCTACGGCGCCTGGAATACCATCGGATGGACTCCATCTGACCGAACAGGCACTTTAGACAGGGTGGTTGGTGAGACCATTACGGCCGGGGCCAGAGATGATTTTGGCTATACTGCCAGCATCAATGCGCCAACGGGCCCGAACCCGGCACCCACCAATACACTGGCTGCCCCTGCTAATGGCTGGGCAGACAACCTGTTTACCGGATCAGGAGCAACGGCCGGAGCAGCTGGGGATGCTAACATGATCAATTTAAACCGTTACGTTGGACCGGGAGTGGCGGCCAGGCTTCCCCGCATCTGGATACTTCGCCAGGGTTTTCACTGGCAAAGCTGGACCGGAGCCTGGAGTACTGAGATTGATCATGGCACCCATAGAAGATCACTGCGTAAAAGAGGCCCTAACTATATTTTCCGCACAGAACACCGATTCCCCCGAGCCAATTCACGTGTATGGAATGAGCCTTACGTCGGACCACCGCTAATCAACCTCAGCAATATAGCGGTCACCCCAGCAGTTCCATTAGCAGATAATGGGCTTGCTGCCGATGGTGTTGCTACCGCTAATGTAACCGTAGCCACCAACGTGCCCGGAAGACTGGTCAACTGGACCGTTGAAAGAGGAACACCGGCATTTACGGCCGGCGCAGCAGCTGGTCCGGTAGGCGCCGCAGCTACATTACAGGCTAGTGCCACCCCCGGAAGATTTCGGTTGCGAGCAGCGGATACTGTTTTTCCCAATAGAAGAGTGGAAGCTAATTTCCATTTAAGACGAGTGCGCTTCCGCCGACTCAGACCTGCGATCAGGAATGTACCTACTGGTACCTTATCCACGACGGTCAGCTTAAACGCAGCTCCTGGAGGACGCACTGTTAATTGGGCTGTGGATGCTACTGCACTTGCCGCCGGAGTAACGGTAGCCCCGGTTGTAAATCCAATCAATTTACAGGCAAGAAGCGCAACGGTTACCAGGCCAGCCGGTTATACTGGTCGGGTCACCATCACCGCTACTGACTCGGTTCTGGCTGGGGTTACGGCTTCGACCAGGGTTAGGTTTAGGTAGGGGGGTGTGTGGGTTGTGGGTTGCGCTTGGGACGTGTAGAAGTTATGGGTTGCGCGTAGGGCGTGTAGAATCCCGATGATATATCGGGAGTGGGTTGTGAGTT
>CBDUIU010000016.1:0-15646 GCA_965367335.1 uncultured Saprospiraceae bacterium | reverse complement strand
ACCCATCCCTGCATTACTGTACGGCACTTTGACCACTGCATGCCCCCCCATCTTTTTCACCCAGAGCGGAACTTCGTTTTTGCGAACATCCCAGATGGTTTCCGGGGTGTTGATCTTGAGCCCAAAAGGCTGTAGTTCTGTATTGAAAAAATCATAGGCTTTAGAAGCGACCATTTTATTCCGCCCCCCGGCCAAACAGGCAATGATTGGGTTGAGAATCAAAGTTTTTGAATGAAGCGGCAGTCTGTTCCAGGGCTTATGTGTCAAGTATCTGAAAGCCGCTCTGATTGGAACAAACTTGCCGTCTTCTTTCCGAACTTGCATCACCCCGTCTTCAAAACGAACGGCGGAGTTGGCATCATCATGATACAAGGGAACAAAGTAGACGGGTTCCTGCATCACATCGGCGATGACTTCCGCATAACCGGAAGCCTCCATATAGTTTTTGTCATAAACAACAGCTAAGGCACCTTCGGCTTTTTTGCGTAGCTCTTTTAAATATGGTTTAAAGGTGCGCTCTACTAATATGCGATAACTGCCCTGCTCCTGATTATCATCTATCAGGGGCATCGACTTTTGGCCAGAAGGGCAAGAATTGTTTTCAATCACAACCATTTGTCGTTTACCCCCTGCGGAGGTTACATTCAGGAGGTCTGCTCCTGCCCAGCGGAAGTACTTTGCCTTATAACTGAGTAATTCAGCTAATTTGGTAGCGTTTACCATTGGATGGAGGTGGCAATACCGGTTGATAATACGATCTTGTCCTAGGTTGAGAAAAAAACTGATCATTGGATGGATGGTCGCATTTAAAGCTTTAGGATACCAATGACGGTGAGCTTCAAATTCACCTGGTTGCACGACGGTTGCCGTGGTAATAGTTTTGGTTGGCATGATACAGTTCGGATTTTTAATTGTTTAATGAGCAGTAAAGATAATTACGAATACAACAGAACTGTTTTTTATATGTTCTTTTTTATCATTTTATGCATCAAAAAACAATAATTTAATACTTGACGGCGCAAAATAGCCCCCTAATTCTAAAGAAAAACTGAATATCTAATTTTTTTTCAGAAATGTCATAAACTTCAGAATTACTTTAGAATTGGCTGGTATTTTTATGCTTGTAAATAGATAAAAGGTTTCCATGAACTTGTTAAAATCAATAAACATGACCAGAGTAAAAGCCTGGATGCGACTCATGAAAAGAAAATGGGTCCTCCCGAAACATAAGATGATCTTTAGTCACATTGATGACTTTGAAGAAATGGACTTTGATCATCGCCCATTTTATAACCCTTAACCCTAGATTAACGGAAACTATGCCTATCACTAAACCTTTTCCAAAGCCCATTCCTAAAGAAGACTTTGAGGAATGTTGTGAGCAAGAGCAATTTCCACTGCTACAAGCTGAGAAGGTAGACGTAGGGAATGATTTAGATAATGAAATTGAATTTGAAATTTCGGTAGATATCTTCTATGTAAGAAAATTGAAAAATTTGGTCAAAAAAATTTTTAGAGTGCCGAATCTTCAGAATTTATTCAGAATTTAGATTTAAAATTGTATTGAACCAAAGAGATAAATAATTCGAATCGCAACCAAGCAAACTTTCAAATGAGAAAGGGCGATTCAAAAAGATTTTTTAAACTTATTTCCCACCATGCCGGATGATGCCCTATACCATCCGGCATTTTTTATTTTTTTTAGTTAAATTTGTTTTACTTCAGATTTAATTCAGATTTGTCACCTTTCTTTGAAACGGATTAGGATAGAACCAATTATAATCATTAATACAATTATCAAGGCAAATATGCAAAATCAATTTTCCAACATTAATCGCTATTCTGATGACGATTTAGCGGAGTTTAAAGTTTTAATTGACAAAAAGTTAGATAAAGCTAATAGTGATCTGTTCTTTATGGAAGAACAAATTCAAGACTTAAAAGAAAGAATGGATAGTGATGGTGATTGGATGGATGAAACTTCCAACCATAGTGAGCGTGAAATGCTTCACTCCATGATCGGGCGTCAAAAAAAGCATATCCAGGATTTGGAACATGCTTTAATGCGTATCCGTAACCGGACTTATGGTATCTGTGCAATCACCGGTGAGATGATTGACAAACGCAGGTTGCTCGCAGTACCGACTACGACTAAGTCTCTTGCTGCTAAAACTGCTTTGGCTATGCCTCAGGTTAAACCTAAGCCACAACCCCGGCCAAATCCTACTAAAAAAACAGCACCTAAGATCATTTCTAAAATAATATCAAAGAAAGTAACTCCTCCAGTTGTGGATTCCTCTTTAGATGATGATGACTGGGATGAAGATGATGATGACTTTCTGGATGTAGATGACAATTTGGAAAAATTCACCGATATCGATGATGGTGATGACGATGGTGATGATCTGGATGATTAAATAGTCCTCAGGGTTGATCGAAAATTTTGATAACAAATAGTAAAAGATTGGTTAAATCACTTGGATTTAACCAATCTTTTATAATTTAAGGCCCTTATGAAAATACTCATTGTCGAAGATGAACAGGATCTTTTAAATCTGATTAGCCGCTACTTGAAAAAAGAAGGTTATATCTATGAGCAGGTCAGTACTTTCAAGGAGGGGTTTAAAAAGATCAATAACTTTGAATACGACTGTGCCATTATCGATCTCAATTTGCCGGATGGAGATGGGCTCAAGCTCGTAAGGACCTTACGTACTGATAATACAACTACCGGAATTATTATCATTTCTGCCAGAGACAGTGTTGAAGATCGCATTCGCGGGCTTGATTTTGGGGCGGATGACTACCTCACCAAACCGTTTAACCTCTCCGAGCTCAATGCTCGTATCAAAGCCGTTTTACGTCGTAAGACCAACCAGTTTAGTCAGGTGATGACCTTCGGAGAGCTAAGCCTACACCTGGATGAACGAAAGGTGCTCGTCAATCTTGAAGAACTAACCTTGACAAAAAAGGAATATGATATATTACTTTTTCTGGCGCGCAATAAAAATCGCGTAGTTACCAAAGATAGTATTGCTGAGCATCTCTGGGGAGACTATATGGATGATGCAGTTTCCTACGATTTTATTTATGCGCATGTGAAAAATCTTCGTAAAAAGTTAGCAGAGAAAGGGTGTGGGGATGTCTTAAAAACTATTTATGGCATTGGTTATAAATTTCAGGGCAATTGAAAAACTTAAAACGGCTTTATCTCATTCCCACCTTACTGGCTATCTTACTCGCAACAGGCCTGGCTCTTAGCTTATTTCCAAAGGAGTCATTCCTGAAAATAGGCGTATGTGTAGCACTACCGATGCTGGTTATGGTAATTGGCTTTCGAATGATAACCACTCATCGGATGCGTTTAGTTCGCCAGCAACTATATCAAATCTTACAAACGCTGGAGGCCTTTGACGTAGATGAGCCTGCTAAGGTAACTTTTGAGCCTTCTCCTTTTCCTATCTTCAATGAACTGAATGATTACCTGATTGAACTGATAAACCGCATTCGGAAAAATTACCAGGCGAATAAACAATTCACACAAAATGCCTCCCATGAGCTCCAAACGCCCTTGTCAATCATCAAAGGAAATATAGAGTTGCTCTTACAATCTTCTAATCTCGGTGAAAAAGAAATCAATGCTTTGGGCATCGTGATGCAAAACACCAATCGATTGGCCAGGCTCAACAGCGCCTTGATCTTATTGTCTAAAATTGAACATCAGCGCTTCGTTGATACGAAAATGGTCCAATTCACGGAACTCACGGATGAGGTATTGCAAAATTTTCAGGACCTGATCGAGATCCAGGAAATCCGGATCACCAAAGATTATCAGGCTTCATTTGCGGTCTCTATGAGCCAGACCCTGGCAGAAGTCCTCATTGCTAATCTGGTACAGAATGCTATCCGACATAATGTATCCGGAGGTACCATTCATATCAGCATCAAAGCAGGTTTGTATACGATCAGCAACAGCGGGAAGGCTTTGTCGGCGGCTCCGCATACCTTGTTTAAGCGTTTTCGGCGAGAGTCGGATAATGAGAGTAGCTTGGGGCTGGGTCTATCTATTATAAAACGGATCTGCGAACAGGCAGGGTTGACTATTACTTACCGGCATCAGGCAGGCCAACATGAACTGGAGCTAAAACCCATTGTTTAAACTGCTTTGAAAATACAGTCACTAAGAATAATTAGGAAGATTAGTGAACAGTTTAGTCCGCAGTATTTATCTTTACCCTTCTATGAATATCCACAAGGACTATTTGCTCACAGAACATAACACTTTTGGTATTGCTGCCAGGGCGGAACAATTCGTTGCAGTGACATCAGTAGAAGAGTTGCGAGCGATGCTCAAAGCCACCAAACATACGCCTCGTATCCTTGGTGGTGGGAGTAATATCTTGCTCAGTCAGGATCAGAAAGGATTATTGATCCACAACCAGATCAAAGGGAGGAAAATTGAAAAAAGATTTAAACATTGTGCTTACGTAAGTGCTGGCGGAGGAGAAAACTGGCATGAGTTTGTGCTGTGGTGTTTGCAGCAAAAGCTGGGTGGTATAGAGAATTTATCGCTCATACCCGGTACGGTAGGTGCCTCACCGATCCAAAACATCGGTGCTTATGGGGTAGAGCTGGAATCCGTTTTTCATAAACTGGAAGCCATAGACCTCACTACTGGAGGCATGCGTATTTTTCGGAAAAAAGATTGTGCCTTTGGTTACCGGGATTCGATCTTCAAAAAGGAATTGAAAGGTAAATTTTGTATTACCAAAGTATGGTTTAAACTCAGTGTTGGGAAGCATCAATTAAATCTCCAGTATGGTGCGATTCGGGATACCCTAAAAGAGATGAAGGTTAAAAAACCAAGTATTGACAGCATCAGCAAAGCAGTGATCCATATCCGCTCTTCAAAACTTCCTGACCCTGACAAACTAGGTAACTCCGGTAGTTTTTTTAAGAACCCGGAAATTTCTAAAAGGCAACTAAAGCAGATTCAACAAACCTTTCCGGAAGTCGTTTTTTACGATTTACCAAATGGGAAAGTCAAAGTGCCGGCTGGTTGGCTTATCGAACGGGCTGGCTGGAAAGGGAAGCGGGTAGGGAACACGGGTAGTCATGCACGTCAGGCACTGGTTCTGGTTAATTACGGTGGTGCAACAGGTCAGGAAATCCTGTCCTTAGCTAAACAAATTCAGGCTTCTGTAAAAGAAAAATTTGGAGTTAAATTAGACATGGAGGTAAATCTTTGGTGAGGTTGGAAGCGGCCTGAATCCTCAATTATAATTCAGTAATTTAAATACCATCCTCATATAGTCAATGTCTTCCTTATGAAATACTTACTCCTCTTTTCTTCTTTTATTTTTATCCTTTTTTGTGCATGCGAATCTCAAACACCAGGTTCTTCATCTGCTAAAATGAACGCAGCAATCCAGGACACTTCCGGAGGCATGCGCATAGATCAGTCTGCCTTTCAACGAATACTCGACTCTGCCCAACTCACTGGTACGATCGTGTTTTACGATCCTCAAAAACAAACATATTACAGCAATGACTTCGATCGGGCCGAACATGGGTTTTTACCTGCATCAACTTTCAAGATCCCTAACTCTTTCATAGCCCTGGAGACTGGGGTCGTCAATGATCAAACTATCATAAAGTGGAATGGACAAAAGCAAATGCTAAAACAATGGGAAAAAGATATGAACCTGCGAGAAGCATATCGCGTGTCGTGTGTTCCATGTTATCAATGGGTGGCCAGAGAAATTGGCGTTAAGCAAATGCAGGAAAAGCTAGCAGCCTTTGAATATCCAGGTATGGATGTTAGCGCGGAGACGCTGGATAATTTTTGGTTAGCGGGTAGATCCCGCATTTCTCCGATGCAAGAAATCGCATTTTTACAGAAAATATATCTGCAAAAACTACCGGTTCAACAAAGCACCTACAATTTGATGAAACAGATCATGTTGCAGGATAGTACGGATCAGTATGTACTACGGGGGAAGACCGGATGGGTAGTCCGCGACGGTTTTAACATTGGTTGGTATGTGGGTTACTTCGAAGTCGGCAAGCATGTTTACTACTTTGCCACTAACGTAGAACCCATGGATGAGTTTGACATGAAAAATTTTCCCAGGATTCGTCCAGCAGTCACTTTGCAGGCATATGCTAATTTGAGAAACAGGCAGCTAATAGTAGGAAGAGACTAACCGTTTAGCGCCCTGAGGATGGCACTTTTCAAATAAATAGTACAGGATTAATATAGATTAAATTAAATTCATTTACCTTTTTACCATGTACACTATTCATATCATTCCCTTTGCTACTCCAGCTTACGATGAAACAGTTCGTTTGCGAGACGAAATACTACGCCAACCACTCGGGATTAGTTTCACGACGAAAGATTTGGAAGGGGAGTACGACCACTACCACCTGGCATGTTATGATCAATGGGATCGACTACTTGGTTGTATGGTTTTAATACCATTGAAAGATAACACACTGAAAATGCGACAAGTTGCAGTGGATAAGGCACATCAGAAAAAGGGAATCGGCAAGTTGATGGTTGCCGCTTGTGAGGAATTTGCTCAAAAGCAGGGATTTGCGAAAATTGTACTGAATGCAAGGGATACTGCGGTACCATTTTACGATCGCTTAGGCTATGAAAAGATCGGTAAACCCTTTATAGAGGTAACCATTCCGCACTATAAAATGCAAAAAGAAGTGAAATAGATACTGAAACAAACATTTTTGTAGCCTTGGCCGTGCTATTTCCAAGGTTTTTTGGTTTTTTTGCAAGAAAATACTTTCTATGGAAACTATTTTGTAACTTGCGGCGTTGTATATATTACGTGATTAGAACTATAACTGTAAATATTCTCTTTTAATTGAACGTTTTCTTCCACAAATTCTATTAGCTATCCTGTAGCATCTTTCTTGGTTGCTCTTCCTTTACCACAAGAGATCACTATTTCTGTGACAGCATCCTTTTTTTACCATAAAACTTCCTCATTATGAAAGATAAACTATTTGAAAAAGCCATTGCTTGGGCAGAGAAGAAAGGTTTTAAGGAAATCAAAGCAAACACCGAAGAATTTGAAACCCCAGTAGCATTTAAGACCCTAAACGAGGATAAGGTAATTGTACCGGATATTACTGGTAGGGCTATGGGGTATAAGTCATACATAGAAATTGCATTAAAGGAAGAAAATGAACAAGAGCTAATTTCCAAATGGAAATTATTTTGTACTATGGCGGCGAGAAAAGGAGGAAAACTATACTTGTTGGCAGCAAGAGGTCATAAAACGTTTGCTGAAAAAGTAGTAAAAGATTATAACCTGCAGCATGTGAAAGTTGTAAGTATTTAACCAATCATTAGCTGCGTATTTTTTAATATAAATAATAGAAACATGCGAAGAAAGAAAAGTTTTACTATGACAACCGGCTTTTATTTTTTTAATATAAAAACAGGTTATCAGAATACAATCACCATATCACGCAAGAATAAGAAAGAAGCAATCTATGCATATCAAGGTTACCTCAAACAGCGCAAAGACTGCGAGTGGCTGGGGCAATGGGATGGAAAGAAATTCGTCGATGACAATTTAGAGGAGGCAGCGTGATAACTAAAAGTAATTATATATGAAAAATAATCATCAAAAGATTTCTATTATTGACCGTAATGATGATTGGGTAGACGTCCAATTTTTGGATAGTGGTATGACCATGCCCATGTCAGCAAATCTGCTTAAGGATAAACTTCAAAGCGGTCTTTACCAACTAATAGAGAAAGGCATAGTTGCTTAGCTTTAGCGACGCTGCTTTTCATCAACCTATTATTTTTTCAGCATTAAAATAAGAAGTTGTAGAAATGACAACTTCTTATTTTTTTTAAATCAATCCACCTATATGCAACCCATTTCCAATAAGGTAGAAATTATCAGCTATGAACCAACCGGAGTTTTTATTAAGCATATCGCTTGCGGTACTCAAGTGAAAATGAGTAAGCGATTTTTCCATAAACGTATTGAAAGTGGGTATTTTACGGTGACAAATAAGGAATGCTTACCTTCTTTTATTTAAGAGATTTGTTATTAATGTGCAAGTGTAATTTTCATCTTGCTATGAAGCAAATGTTCACTGAATGAAATACACAGAAATTCTTACCAGTATTCGGCAAATCATCCGTTCGGTTAATCTTGAAAGTAAACGTATCGAAAAGGAATATGGCATTAGTATTCCTCAACTTTTGTGTCTGTATTACTTGAGCGAAAGGGAAAATTATCATGCCACACAAAAGGAGATCAAGGACTTCCTGAAACTGAATGCTAGTACTGTTACCGGGATTATTTCCCGGTTGGAAAGAAAAGGCTGGGTGGCGCGCCTGCCCAAGCAAAAAGATAAACGGGTTTCAGTCATTTCTATCACCGCTAATGGGGTAGCCTTACTGGAAAATACGCCAGAACCCCTTCACCAACAACTTTCGGATAAACTGAAAAAGCTTTCTCCTGAAAAACTTCAACAATTAAAAGCCTCCTTTGATACGATCATAGATTTTCTAAATATAGAATCTGTCAAAGCTTCTCCTATTATCACCGCGGGAACGGATATTCACACCAGAGAGGAATTATAAATCCAGGCAATTCCAGATTTATTGATACATTACATTTTAGTTTATCAGTGCTGAAATGCCTTCTGGTGTCTCGGATCAATTTTTGTTATTCTTCTACTGATTATAATTGTTTCTATAGAAACTAATTTTTCCGTATCTTTGCAGTCGTTTTAAATACCAATGTACTATAAGGGAGCTTAGCGCTTCTTTTTAGGTTTTATTAAAATAGTTATTATTCAATGAGCAAATTCAAAATAAATATTTATACCCCACTTGATAAATTGAATGCACTTCAGGCAGATAAGGTAACCAACTTTTTATTCACACACCTTGAGCAATACGGTGATAAAAAACAAGATATCCGTAAAGCAATTGCTTATGCCATGAAAGAAACGGACTCTCCCGGTGGCTTTGTAATTGCCGGAGAAATGGATGATAAGCTAGTTGGAGCCGTTGTCATCAATGAGACTGGGATGGAGGGTTACATTCCCGAAAACATTCTCGTCTATATTGCTGTACATGATGACTACCGGGGAAATGGAATTGGAAAAAAATTAATGAAAGCAGCATTACAAAATAGTAGTGGAGATATGGCCTTGCACGTGGAACCTGACAACCCAGCTAAATTCCTCTACGAAAAACTTGGCTTTGAAAATAAGTACCTGGAAATGAGGTATAAGCAAGAAGCTTAGCCCGATGGTACACTTAGCCAAAACCCGATTAGTATTTTCTTTCGGGTCTATTGTTTAATCAAAAATTTTATATGTTAATTATTAATCGAAAAGAAGGAGAATCTATTGAAAGGATGCTCCGAAAATATAAGCGAAAGCACAGAGACACAAAAATCAGACAAGAACTTCGACAGCGAAAGGAATTTCTTAAGCCATCCGTTAAAAGAAGAAAGGAAATACTCAAGGCAAAATATATACTGAAAAAAGAATCAAACAACTAGTTTGCTGACAGTTTTCAACCAGTTTAGTTTCATACCTATTTTAAAATCAATATAAATTTTTCACATGGAAAATAATGCGCAAGCTGAAGAATCATTTAGCGAAATGATCACTAACCCTGTTGGTGTTCCCGGTGACAACAAAGATTCGGAAAAAATCCGCGTAGAACATCGTCGCTGGAAAAAGGAATTGGAGAGCAAACGTTGCAATAAAGTAAGCAAATTAAGCTATTGGCAACGCGTAAGTATCACCACTTCGCTTTAGATGGGCCAGAACAAGTCTACTAAGAAAAGTAGCTTTGTCAGATAGCCAAGGCCTGATTGATAAAGCGTTTTCTATAGCAACCTATCATACCTGAACCATAATCTTTTACCCCCTTTTATGATCATATTGATATGTTTACTTGTCGTACGCTACTTCCTGGAAACCGTGGGGGTAGGGTACTATTTTTTTGGGGGTGTTTGTGATGACCTGAATATTGTTAATTTATCCAATTATTTATTTAAATACATAGTGATTAACTAGTATGGATTATACCCAATTAACAAAGTTCAGAAAAACACTTCACCAGGAACCTGAATTATCGGGACAGGAGTTTGGTACTGCTGCCAAAGTGGTGGCGTTTCTTACTCCATTAAATCCTGATCGCATCCTGCAACAGGTAGGAGGTACAGGAGTAGTGGCCATATTTGATAGCCTGGTGCCCGGAAAAACAATACTCTTTCGGTCGGAATTAGACGCGCTTCCTATTCAGGAAGTAAATGGGTTTGATCATCGTTCCCAACGTGACCAAGTGTCTCATAAATGTGGGCATGACGGGCATACCACAATATTACTGGGTTTGGCAAAACGCCTTTCAGAAGTGCCTTTAAAGAACGGAAAAGTAGTGTTATTATTTCAGCCTGCAGAAGAAACAGGCGAAGGGGCAATAGCTGTATTAGCAGATCCTCAATTTGCAGAGATACAACCCGATTATGTGTTTGCCTTTCACAACTTACCTGGTTATCCTTTGCATGAGGTAGTCGTAAAAACGGGCGCCTTTACCGCAGCTGTTAAGAGTTTGATCGTGGAATTTCACGGAAAAACCTCACATGCTGCCGAACCGGAACATGGCATTAATCCCGCCTTACCCATTGCTGAAATCCTGATGCAAACAATGGCCTTGTCCAATAATGAAATGGATCGGGAAGATTTTGCCGTGGTCACACCCATTCACGTAGATTTGGGGGATATTGCTTATGGAACATCCGCCGGTTATGGCGAACTTCGCTTAACGATTCGTACCTGGACCAAAGACCAAATGGACAGCCTCACCCGTCAAATCCAAGAAATTATCATTACTATTGCAGCTAAATATACCATCGATACGCGTACCTTTTGGACACAGGAATTTACTTCTAATAATAATGACCAGGAAGCTGTCGACTTGATCCTCGGGGCCGCAGAGGACCATCGTATAACATGGCATCAACGAAAGTACCCATTTAAGTGGGGAGAGGATTTTGGTCATTTTACCCAACAATATAAAGGTGCCATGTTTGGGATTGGTGCCGGAAAAGATACACCAGCATTACATAATCCGGATTATGATTTTCCGGACGAATTGATCCCGACGGGAGTCAATTTATTTTATAGTATTGCTAATAAAATATTAAAATAAATGTTTGCGACTTCTCAAATTGAGATCAGCCAATCAGCCCTGAAGCATAACCTGGATTTCATTAGAAATATGATTGGTGATCAGGTAGTCCTTTCTTCTGTGGTCAAAGGAAATGCCTATGGACATGGTATCGAAGAGTTTGTTCCGATGGCCGAAGCCTGCGGGATCAACCATTTTTCAGTTTTCAGCACAGATGAGGCCTATCGAGTCAATAAGATCACCAAACCGGACACCACGCTCATGATTATGGGCATGGTAGCTAATGATGAATTGGGGTGGGTGATTCAAAACGATGTTGAATTCTTCGTCTTTGATATGGACCGGTTGGAAAATGCGGTTCGGATTGCCAGGAAACAGGGAAAAGTGGCGAATGTACATATCGAATTGGAAACAGGAATGAACCGCACGGGTTTTTCATCTAAAGAGGTTCCTGAAGTCATTCAGTTTATCCAGAAAGAGATTCGTCATCTGCGGTTTAAAGGTCTCTGTACGCATTTTGCGGGAGCAGAGAGTATAGCCAACTACCATCGGGTGAAAAAGCAGCAAAGTGTTTATAATAGAATGCTGAAAAAATTTACAGCAAGTAATCTAATTCCTGAATATCGCCATACGGCATGTTCTGCTGCCAGTATTCGATATCCGAAAACTCAATTGGATTTAGTCCGCATCGGGATATTACAATATGGATTTTTTCCAAGTAGGGAAATACTTATTCACTATCTGGCAAAAGCCAAAGAACAGGTTTATCCGCTTCAACGCGTCATTACCTGGAAAAGTCAGGTGATGGATGTGAAAAAAGTCAAGGCGGGAGAATTTATCGGATACGGGACTTCCTATTTGGCTAATAATGATATGAAAATCGCTACGATTCCGGTTGGGTACGGACATGGGTTCAGTCGGTCCTTGAGTAATCAGGGAAGAGTACTTATTCATGGTAAACGGGTAAGTGTTACTGGAACCGTAAATATGAATATGATGTCTGTTGATGTGACGAATATTGAAGGAGTGAAAAAAGGAGACGAAGTAATGATCATTGGACACCAGGGGGATATGGAAATTTCCGTATCTTCATTTAGTGAATTTAGTGTACAGGTCAATTATGAATTGTTAACACGTTTACCTGCACAAATACCAAGAAAAGTTATTTTTTAAGTTATACCAATATTATGGCTTTTATCAAACTATACAAGGACCGGTTAAAACACAACTATGATTTTTTAAATCAGCTTTTTATAAGTCAGGAAAAAGACTGGGCGATCGTCACAAAATTGCTTTGTGGAAATGAGTTATTCCTGAGGGAGGTTCTCGCTTTGGGCATAAAAGAGGTCTGTGATAGTCGTTTGAGTAACCTTAAAAAAGTTAAGAAAATAAGACCAGACATACAAACGGTCTACATCAAACCGCCACCGAAAAGAAGTATCAAAACGGTAGTTAAATACGCGGATGTCAGTTTTAACTCTGAGAGCAGTACCATTCAAATGCTTTCGGAAGAAGCAGTCCGGCAGAATAAGGTACATAAGGTGACGATTATGATCGAGCTGGGGGACTTGCGCGAGGGGATCATGGGTGAAAACCTGATTGATTTTTACGAGAAAGTATTTCAATTACCTAACATTGAAATTGTAGCTATTGGTGCCAACCTCAATTGTCTGCATGGCGTGATGCCTTCTCAGGACAAATTGATTCAACTCAGTTTGTACAAGCAATTGGTTGAGGCTACCTTCCATAAAAAAATTAAGTGGATCACTGGTGGCACCTCCGTTACTGTACCGCTTTTATTTAAAAAACAAGTACCGAATGCCGTTAATCATTTTCGAATAGGGGAGACCCTCTTTTTTGGACTTGACCTGTCAACAGGTGGTGTATTCAAGGGGATGAAATCAGGCGTTTTGCGTTTGTATTCTGAAATTTTAGAGATTACCGAAAAACCCAAAGTACCCATTGGCGAATTAGCCGAAAATCCCTCCGGAGATCTTTTTACAATTGATGAGAGTGAATATGGGAAAACCTCTTATCGCGCCATTATTGATGTAGGCCTATTGGATATTTCACCCGATTACCTCATCCCGGATGATCCAGCCATTAAAATTGTGAATGCGAGTTCTGATATGCTGGTTGTTGACCTTGGAGAGACGACCAGAAGTTATAAAGTTGGAGAATTAATTTCCTTTGAACTCAAGTATATGGGGGCATTGAGGCTACTTAATTCAGATTATATTGAAAAAAAGGTGGAATAATTTCGTATGGCTAAGGATGTTTTTTTATTTTGGCGGCTATGAGTAAAAACAATATGATACTTAGTAAATTAGGACCGTTGGATAGTGAGCAAGCACATCAACTTTATCAGCATGCAGGAGAAGACGGTCTTATTCGAGTAGGCTTATACGGAGATAAGGAATTGTCGATTACCGAGGCGAATGAAAAGATGCTTGAAAAACTGGATAAACTGCTGCCTTCCATTAAAAAAAGTACAAAGGTTTTGATCATAGGAGCAGGTTATGGCGTCTCTGCAAGATTTTTGGCCGAAAAGTACAACTGTAAAATTGACTGCCTTAATATTGACCCCCTCCAGAATGAGTTTAATGAAGAAAAGAATAAGGCAGCCGAGTTAAATAATTACATCACCATTACCGAAGGAGGATTTGATCGCGTACCACATGTTGGGGAAGACTATGATATCATCCTGGCTCAGGATATCCTTTTATTTGCTGAAGATAAAATAAGGCTATTCCGGGAAGCGGCTCGCGCCTTAAAGCCAGAAGGCCGTTTTATTTTTACCGCGATCATGGAAAAAGAAATGAATTTTGGACAGGATCTCGAGGAACTTTTAGCCTATCTGCAAATTGAGGAATTAACAACCCTGTCGCTCTATAAACGAATGGCCAATCAAGCTGATCTGGAACAAGTCTATATCTTGGAGTTACCCGAAGAATTCGGCAAACACTTCAAAAATTTCCAGAATAAAATACAATCAGCTGATAAAAAAGCTACAGCTAAAATTAAATCTGCTACCCTGGATCAAGCCAACAAAGGGCTTCAACTCTGGTTGGAAGCCTACGAAAAAGGTCTGCTCAATTGGGGAATTTTGCAGTTTCAAAAAAGGAATGTGTAGGGGAAGGGGGCCAAAGGGGCCAAAGGGGTGAAAGGGGACAGTTTTCTAACTTTGTAATCTTTTTTACTCTTTTCACTCTTTTTACTTCCCCCCCCTCTGCCCCTTTTGCCCCCTCTGCCCCCTCTCCCCCTTCTCTTTGCAACCCTCCCCCTTTTCCCTTGTCTCTAAAACTGATGGCCAACATACCGGTGTTTAACAACCCTTGTTGGTTGATCACTGTGTATTTATACACAATTAAGTTTCGTTTTGCGGCAAGGGGTTTGGGTGCAGACCTCTTGCCTTTTTTCCCTACCTTTGCCCGAAATTTCTTACTATGCAATTTCATAAGCAAGAGAAAACTGCATTGCTCTTTGGAGCAACCGGCTTGGTAGGTGGTCATCTGCTGGAGCTATTGCTGCTATCTGCAAATTACAGCAAAGTCCACAGCTTCGGTCGTCGCCAGTTAGAGATTAGCCACCCTAAATTGGAACAACACCTTATTGATTTTGATGAATTAGAGGATTATAAATCATTACTTCAAGGAGATGATTGTTTTTGTTGCCTGGGCACGACCATGGCCAAAGCTGGTGGTAAAGAGGCATTTGCCAAAGTAGACTATCATTATGTCTATGAAATAGCAAAGTTGACTTCCCGAAATAAAGTTGGGCAATTCCTTTTGGTTTCTGCGGTAGGGGCAGATAAGGATTCATTGTTTTTTTATAATCGGGTAAAAGGAAAAGCGGAGGCAGCTGTGAAAGATTTGCCTTTTTGGGCGGTACACTTATTTCAGCCTTCACTTTTACTCGGTGAGCGAAATGATAACCGGTTCGGTGAAAAACTGAGCATCAAGCTCATGAAAGTCCTGGATCCCGTCATCGGCGGTCTGATCAGTAAATACCGGCCCATCGAAGCAGACACGGTAGCTAAAGCGATGCTATCTGCTGCCCAAGGGACAAGTCAAGGTGAGCATGTCTATACTTCCCGTCAGTTAAATGAACTTGCACTAAAAGCAGATTTGCTGCGGCTAAACTAAATTGTGATCATTTTCCATTATTCTATCAATCTCTCCATCCATGAGTCAAGAAGTAAAAAAAATTTCCGGTATCCAAATTAACGTTGGGCTAAACGAACAAAATGTTCCCGTCCGCATTGATTGGCAGGCCGATGATAATCCTAGTACGAAAACACCGCTTGAATGCAAGGCCATGCTTTTGTCCCTTTTTGACAAAGAACATCGGGATACTATGAAAATCGACTTGTGGACTACCGAGATGCAAGTCATTGAGATGGATCGCTTTTTTTTCCAAACCCTACGTGGCTTGGCCGACACTTACATG